>JAXDQQ010000222.1:0-6674 GCA_034667805.1 Thermoplasmata archaeon
GGCGCCGGGGTTGGCGCGGATGAAGTTGGCGATCTCCGGGCGGCGGCCCTGCGTGAGGAGCGCCAGGAGGCGGGCCTTCGCGGGGTCGGTCTCCGACGGGAAGAAGCGGCGCTCGCGTCCGGAGTCGATGGCGGTGACCATGGCGCCCTTGTGCAGGAGCGACAGGTGGTACTGGACGGTGCCCCAGGGCTCACCGGCCTCGCGGCACAGCTCGCTGGCGTGGATGCCGGGGTGGCTCTCGATGAGGGAGAGCAGGCGGCGGCGCATGGGCTGCTCCAGCAGCCGGGAGCCATCCGCGCCGCCGGGGAGGATCCCCGAGCAGAGTCCGACCAGCACGCGCATCCCGTCAAGCATAGCCATTGGTCTCCTTGGTAGTGGTTGGGGCAACGGAAAAGGCCTTCGCCAGCCGGGGTGCGACCTCGGCGTGCAGCGCAGGAGTGAGGCGGACGGCTTCGCGGAGCGAGGCCTGGCCTTCGGCGGGCCGGCCAGCCTCGAGCTGGGCGAGGCCGAGGACGTAGTGGAGCGTGCCGTCGGAGGCCGGCCGCAGCGCGAGGTGGCGCGTCAACTCGGTGACGACGTCCTGCGGGCGGCCGCTCTTGGACAAGGCGATGGCGCGTCCAAGGAGCGCCTCCTCGGAGCCGGGAAGGCGGGCGAGGATGCGCGCGGCGAGGCGGGCGGCCTTGCGGAACTCGCCTTCCTCGATGGCGGTCTCCACGTCGGCCAAGGCCGGCAGGCGCAGGAGGCGGCGCAGGAGGCCGATGCCGACGGCGATGCCGAGGGCGAGCACGGCACCGGTGCCGAGGAGGGCCGCCGAGGCCGGGGCCGGGACGCTGGCGATCCGGCCGCTTTCAGGGCTCAGGCCGGCCGGGCCGACCTGGAGGCCGAGCGTCCCGTCGTCTTGCGGCGTGAAGAGGACCCGGCTGTTGGCGGGCAGGACGTGCCGGGCGTGGTCGAGGGCCACGCCATCGATCGTGCCGCGCGCGTCGACGAGGACCGCCGGGCCGCTGAAGTCGGCCGCCATGTCGGTGGCGGCCCACAGCATCTCGGGCGCGCCGCCATCCGTCGCGAACTCGAGGACGGCGCCGGTGAGCTGCAGGCGGACGAAGCGCTGCGTGACGTGCACGGCAGCCGCCTCCGTCTGCGGGGGCGCGTTGGGGTCGACGGGGGCCTGCCACACACCGCTGGAGAGGGACGCGTCCTTGTCGGCGCCCTGCACGTCGAGCGTGATGCCGGACATCTCGACGACGAAGTCGCCTTGCAGGACCAGGCCGAGCTTCGCCTGGGTCAGGTAGTGCTCGACCCAGGGGCCTGGGCGCTCGACGAGGCCGAACGTGCGCGGCTCGCCGGCCGCCGGGTCGCCTTGGATGGCGGCATCCGTGCCGAAGCCGCCGGGGCCCATGCGCGCGTCGTCGATGGCGTTGAAGCGTCCGCCGACGGAGTCCAGCGTGTAGGCGACCGTCCCGTCGAGGCGGTACACATGGATCTGGAAGCCCGCCTGGTACGCCGACAGGTGCGCTTGGGCCGCGGTGAAGTCGCTGGGCGTCGATTCAGGGTCCAGGTCTGCCGTCTTGAAGGTGAATTCCGTGGTGGGCGCCTGCGCCTGGTAGAACTGCTCCTCGTACGTCACGGCGTGGATCGCTTCGGCCGTGAGGTCGATCCAAGGCCGCGCCCCGGAGGCCGACTGGCCGTCCTTGTCGAGGACGAGGTCGGACACGTAGAGGAGACCAAGGGCCCCGCTCTGCTTGGCGGGCTGGTCATACTCGACCGCCATGGCTTGGACCTGCGGGCCTTCCGCCGCCACCGGCAGGGCGGTCGCCAGGAGGGCGGCCGTCATGATTGCGAGGGCGAGGCGGGCGGTCATCGGGTCACCAGGGGAGCTGGTCGAGGATAGGCGAGGCGTAGGCGTGGATCGGGACCTGCTCGCTCGGGGGCCACCCGAGCGTGCGGCGGATGTAGGCGCGCAGGCAACCGCCGGGGTCGAGGACGATGAGGCCGGTCGGCGTGTTCGGCTGCATGTTGAGGTCGTACACTGGGCAAGTGTCCTGCTGCGACCCGGTGGACGGCAGGACGCCGAGGTCGACCGAGCAGCTTGCCATTCCCTCGTCGCATTGGACGGCCTCGGCCGGCTGGATGCACGAGAGGTCGAGGGGCTGGCACGGCTCGGAAGCGGGGCCAGGATCGGAGGCAGGGGGGTCCTCGTCGGCGGCGGCTGGCAGGGCAACGGCCAGCGTGGCCACGAGGGCGATCAACAGGAGGCGACGGACCATGGCTCCACCAGGAGACGTCCAGTGGAGCCGTGTCGCGCGGTAAAAGGGTTTGCCGCGGCACCCATCTGTCGACCCCGATTCAAAAGGAGTGGAATCCGCGGGCCGACGAGGTTTGCCCCCGGTTTCTCGACAGGCCGGCAACGGTGCTTCGGACCTTATCATCCCAGCCGGATTGTAGAGTTCGCCGGCGGGACCGGCCCGGGCGTCTCAAGGCAACGGGGACATCCGGGCAAGCGACAACCACCACCCACCTGACTCCACCAAGTCCCGAACACCATTCGGAATTGGTCCCGCCGGCTTTCGTCTCCACCAACGCCCGCCCTTTCGTTGCGGCTTTCCTTTGGTCCGCCATCTTTCGTGACGGATCATCTGCCCGTCTCGCCTCCTGTGAACCGCAGCGGCGCACGAAGCGCGCCGAGGCGGCGCCCATGAAAACGCGTAAGTCTTCTAGAACAAGGCGCCGCCATCTTCGAATCCATTCTAGGCCAGGCCACCGCCGGCGTCGTCGGAGGAAGGAGGTTGGACCTCGATGATGAGGACCGAACGGGCGCGGTCGCTGAGCCAACGCAATCTGTGAAATCCAAGGGCTGGGCGAGTGCCGGAGGGCAATCTGAGGAATTTGCGCCTAGCCGTGGCTCTTCTCGAGCACCCGGACGTGTTCGCCCTTGACGGTGATGGGGATGGGCACCATGGACTCGATGAGCTCCACCGTGATCTCCTCCTTCGTGTCGTCGACGCGGGTGACCTTCGCCTTCTCGCCGCGGAACGGACCGCTGACGAGCTCGACGATGTCGCCCTCGGCGATCTTGGCGACGGCCGAGACCGGCGTGAGGAAATGCGCGATCTCCGCGAACGGCGCGTCGCGGGGCTGGCCCGTCGACGGGTCCTTGATCAGGGAGCGGGCGTAGGAGACGCCGCGGACGCCCTTCTCGGCGCGGATGGGGTCGGTGGTCTCGATGAAGACATAGCCGCGCATCTCCGAGGGCGCGAGCAGGCCGAGGATCGGGATGCCGAAGCGGCGGGCCTTGTTGCCCAGGGCCTCGGCGACGCGGCGCTCCTGGCCGACCTGGGTCTTGAGGACCAGCATCTGCGTGCCGGTGAGCGGCGCGGGCTCAGGCATGTCCTTGAGCGCCTTGCTGTTCTTCTTGGACTTCTTGGCCTTGCCTTCGGGCGCGGCCTCGACGATGGGCGCAGGAGCGGGCTTGCCCTCGGCCTTCTTCTCAAGTTCGCCCTTCGTCGGCAGGATGCCGAGTCCGTCGTCGCCGTCCATGGTGTTCCAACTCAGCCCCGCTGGGCCGATTGAACCCAGAAGAGCAATCGCTGCGACAGGGGGGCTCTATTTCAGGGTTTGCGCAGCGGACGAGCAGAAGCGGAAGGCCAGTTGACCAATGCGGGCGCCGGTTCCTGCTTCACGACCGCGCAACGTCTTCCTCCGACGACGCCGACCACGACGACCACAAACAAGACGAGCATCGGCGCGCGGAAGCGCGCCGGGCGACGCCCCGGCGCCGCCTTTTCGCATTTCGAGAGGGCCTGTCGTCCATCCTGACGCCCACGACGACGCCGACGGCGGAAGGAGGTTGTAGGGCGCGCGGGGAATCGAGCGTGGAAGGAACGCGTCGTCATCCCGGGTCGAACGGACGCCGTCGGTGGGGGCTGGACGGCCGAAGGCGGCAGGCCTACGCGTGCAGGAGGTCCTTGATGATCCAGTTCATCAGCAGGTACACGGAGAAGCCGAGGCCTCCGATGATGGCGATGCCGACGAGCACGATGGTGGCCGACTGGCGGAACTCCTCCGGCTCGGGCTTGCGCGCCATGCGCAGGACGCGGGCGAAGCGGCCGGAGCCGAGGCCGGTCCACTTCTGCTCGAGCCTCTCCTGCGTCTCCCAGGCGCGGTCGAGGAAGGTCTCCTTCTCGCCGGGCTTGTGGGCCGGGTGCGAGTGCAGCGGCTTGGACTTGGGGGCCGTCTCCGCCTCGACGACCTGGTCGAGGGATTCCTCGTCGTCGCGCATCGGCGGGGAGGTCGGTTCCGGCATGGGCGTCGCGACAGGGGGGACTTATTTCAATTCAGCGGGCCGGGGCGAGGCGATGGGGACGCGCCAACTTCATGGGCCCCGGCTCGGCTCGCCGCCCGTGCAGCGACCGGGAACGGCGTTCGCCAAGGCCGTCCTGCGCCGGGTGCGCGCCGTCCCGCGCGGCCGCGTCACCACCTACGGCGACGTCGCCGACGCCGTGGGACGGCCGGGCGCCGCTCGCGCCGTGGGCGCCGTCATGAGGGATGCCGAGGAGCCGGGCGTGCCCTACCACCGCGTCGTCGGCGCCGACGGCAAGGTCGGAGGCGCCGGTCCAGGGGGGCAAGGCGAAGGCGTGCAGGAGCGCGCGCGGCGGCTGCGCGCCGAGGGCCTGCGCATCGGGCTGGACGGACGCATCGCGCGCTTTGCGGACGTGCGCTGGCCGGCCCGCCGCCCCTGACGGACGGACCCGCGGACCTCGCGGACGGCGCGGCGAAGGTCCGCGAGGTTCGGGCTCCGCGGCCTGGTGGTCGTCAGCGCGCGACGAGCTTCTCGGTCTCTTCGCGCAGGCGGCGCCGGGCCTCGGGCTCCGAGCCTTGGCCAGGCGTAGGCCGGCGCTTGCGCTTCTCCCACAGGCCACCCGTCTCGCCGGCGACCTCGGGCGCCGTGGCCAGCCACACAACGGTGTCGGCGCCCTTCTCCGGCGTGCCGCCGACGCGGTTGGTCATCCAACGGAAGAAGCCGCCCGTCTCGTCGAGCAGCTTCGTCTTGGCGACGAGGCCGGGATGCACGGCGTTGGCCGTGATGCCCGTCCCGTCCAGGCGCTCCGCGAGGTCCTGCGTCCACAGGACCTGGGCCAGCTTGCTCGCCGGCACGGCGGTCATGTAGCTGAACTTGCGGCGCTCGAGCTGCAGGTCTTCGAAGTCGATGCGGGCCTTGCCGTAGCGTGAGGCCACGGTGACGATGCGCGATGGCGCGCCGCGCTTGAGGGCCGGCAGCAGGAGCTCGGTGAGGAGGTAGCCGCCGACGTAGTTGATGGCGAGCGTGCGCTCCACGCCGTCCTCGGTGACCTCGCGGTCCGGCAGGAACACGCCGGCGCAGTTGACCAGGACGTGCAGCTCCGGTGCCGTCTTGAGGAACTCCGCGGCCGCCTTGCGGACGGAGCCCTGCGACTCCAGGTCGCCGCCCAGGAGGTCCACCCTGGCGCCGGGCGCCTTGGCCAGGATGGCCTGGCGGGCGGCCTCGCCGCGGCCGTGGTCGCGCACCAGGATGGTGACGTCGAAGCCGGCCTGGGCGAGCCCGACGGCGGCGGCCTGGCCGATCCCCGAGGTGGCGCCCGTGACGAGCGCCTGCCGGCGGCCCTGCTCGCGGGCTTGGGGCTTGGCCGCGGCGTTCGCCGACTTGGCAGCCTTCGCGGCTGGCGGGGTCTTCTTCGCGGGCTTTGTCGCCATGCCGCGGCGGACGCCGCCTGGGGCTCTTACTCCTTGCGCCCCGGAGCCGGCTCAGCCCTTCGTCAGGTACGGCAGGCCGGTGCGGTCGTTGACGCCGACGTTGTAGCCGTCGGGCTTCGGCGCGGGGGACCCGGATTTCGGCGTCGCCTTCGCGAAGAAGTACAGCGGACGGCTCCCGCCCGCCTTCGTCGCGATGTCGCGCCGGTAGAGCGTGTAGCCGAGATGGCGGAACGCGCCGCCGGGCGAGTGGGGGGCCGCCGCCTTGTGCTTCGCGTGGGTCGGGGGGTTCGGCACGCGGTCCTCGTCGAGCGTGACGCCGGTGGTCAGGCTCGCCGGCCGGCCGCCGCTGCCGCCCTCCGGTCCGCGGCCGCCATGGCGGTGGCTGGCCTCGTTCGAGTTGCGCACGCTGTAGAGGGCGTAGAAGATCAGGCCGATGCCGGTCCACGTCAGCGACGCCCACAGGGTGAAGTCGTCCAGCTGCGAGACGAGGGCCGCCGTGCCCAGCAGGCCGAGGATGACCAGCATGGGCAGGATGGGCTTGCCATCCCGGTTGTTCATGAGGCTCCACATGGGCATGCGGAACGGCCGCTCGACGTCGGGGCGGCTCCAGCGGAAGACCCACACGGCCACGATGACCATGAAGAACGCGAACAGGGTGCCGATGTTGACGAGGTTCACCGCGTTGCCGAGCGTCAGCAGGGCCGCGAAGACCGCCGTGAAGCCGCCGTAGAACAGCGTCCCGGTGGCTGGGGAGCCACGCTTGGAGATGCGGGCCAGCCAGCCGGGCAGCAGGCCGTCGCGGCTCATGTTGAAGAACACGCGGACGCCGCCGAGGATGAGGACCAGCAGCACGGAGGTCGTGCCGACGAGGGCGCCGATGCGGATCAGCAGGGCGCCGAGGGCGAAGCCGCCGACCTCGAGGAAGCCGTTCTTCTCGAAGACGA
>JAXDQQ010000223.1:0-7116 GCA_034667805.1 Thermoplasmata archaeon
GCGGCGTGCTGTGGCGCTGCACCTCGATGCCGCGGACCTTGAGCGTGCCGTCCTCGAACTTGCCGTAGTAGCGGTTCGGCACGCCGACGGGGCTCGTCGTGGAGTGCAGCTTCGAGGGCAGCAGGACGAGCCAGCGGTAGACGCCCTCGACCTCGAGCGGGACGCCGACGTCGAGGGTGATGCGGCGGGCCAACCGGAGCGCGTCCTCCCGGGTGACGCCCTTCCTCTGCAGGAAGGCGCAGTCGGTGAGCTCGTGCACCATGCGGTAGCCTTCCTCGTTGGCGATCTCGCGGGCCCGCGTCATCGAGGCCCGGCCGAGGCACTGGATGGCCTGGTGAACCTCGGCGCAGCCGAAACGCGCGTTGCGGTAGCGGAAGTAGCCAAAGCAGACGACGCCGATGGCCTTGTGCTCCGACTTGATGGCGCGGGCCTTGGCGACCTCGAACGGCGTCGTTGGCATTGGGATCACCGGTAGACCGTCGAGCGGTGGCCGAAGCGGATGAACACGAGGTCATGACCCGGGTCAACGACCAAGGGACTGAACGCGCGGGCGAAGCGCGCTTGGGCGTGGTGGGGGAGCCGTTCGAACTCACGTTCGGCTGCGCCGGCAAAGCGGATCGACCAGGCCATCTACAGCTTCAGGCGCTTCTTCACGTCATCCCAAGGGATGCGTGGCTCTTCCTTCATGCGGCGGTCCATCTCCTTCCAGAACGCCTCCGTCGGGGTCTCGTCCATGAACTCGTTCAGAACGTCGTCGTACGTCTTGCCACCTACTTTGTACGAACGAAGGCGGCGCAGGGTCTCAGGTTTGACGGGGACCGTGGTGAATGTGGTCGCTCGGGCCGGGGCGTTCCGGACAGGCACGGCCTTTGCCATGACTGTCATTACAGTCATTGTAATCATGAACCTTGCGCTGGCGGCCGCTTCGCCTTCTTCAGCACCGCGCGCGCCCATTTCCGGTGAGGGGCCAGGCGCCGCAGGATCTCCGCCTGATGGCCATAGTGCCCCCCGTTCTCGGGCAAGTGCTTCTGGCAGACGTGGTAGCCCAGCTCGGGGATGATGGGGCCATCCGGGCAGCATTGGCAGTTCAAGGAATCGGACGAGAGGTTGTGCGCGACGACAAGGGCGGGGTAATAGCCGCTGAAGTCGCAAGCGACGACGTCGCCGTAGATGCCCGGGGTGGGGACCATGATCTGGCTGCCGCGGTCGACGGCGTGCAGGGTCGCGACGTCCTTCCAGTCCTCCGTCAGGTTGCGTTTCCAGGGCAAGGCGACGCCGAGGTCGGTGGCGAGGTCCACCTGCATCTGCTGCAAGGCGAAGCCGGCGCCGTTGCGTGCCACGTCCTGCGCCCTGCGGTTGGAGACGCGGGCGAGGTAGAGGATGCCGTGCAGGTCCTCGCGGTCGTCCTCCGAGTCGAGCGTCTTCTTCGAGAGGTCGATGTGCCAGCGGCCGCGCAGGTAGTAGGCGTGGCTCTTGTACAGCCAGCGGCCGTAGGTGTGGATACTCTTTGCCGCCTGGTCGGGCTTCTCCGGCAACGGGTCGGGGTCGCGGCCTAGCCACACGCGGTCGCCGAGCCCAAGGGCCTGGATGCGGTGCAGCAGGTACGGGATGTCGAACTGGTCGCCGCCGTGCGTCGTGAGGACATCCGGGTCGCGCTCGTGCAGCAGCCGCCCGAGGGCGCGCAGCACCGCCCTCTCGGACTCCGGGTCGCCCGGCCGTTCGCAGTGCAGCACCGCCTCCCCGAAGTGGATGGCCACGAGCGGGTCCGTGAACGCAGGCTGGTGCCCCAGCATCTGCGCCTCGACGGCCAGGCGCACCGTGCGCAGGCCGGGGTCGGGGTAGTCGTGCGTCCAGCGGTCCTCGTCCTCCGCCCGCTCGAGCAGCGCCTCGTCTGCGGCGCCCGGTTGCCCCGGCTGCGGCCGGGTCTTCAGCCGGCACATGGACCAGAGTCCCTGCGAATGCATCCAGCGCGACTCCTGGCTGTGGTCGACGTCGAAGAAGAGGAACCCCTTCGTCTTCGTCAGCCTGCGCAGGTCGCGCGCCACGGCCCAGGTGTCCTGCATCCGCTTCGGCTTGACGCGCAGGACGTCGTGCAGCGGGCCGCGCAGCCAGAGCCGGGTGCGGTCGCGCCGCATCGACTCGACGCGCTGGTCCTTTGCAAGGAGGCGCTCGGCGACCTCCAGCGGCTCCTGGTCGGCCTTCAGGCAGAACTCAGGCTGGTACGGGATGAACCGTTTCGTGGTCGACGATCCTTGTCTGACCCACACGACCAAAGCCGAGCGGCGCGGGTGAGGGTACGCGTCGAACAACCAGGCCGGCGTCGCGGAGGGCATGCTGCACCTCCTGGAGCTCCTGGTGGATGCGGGTGGTGCGGGCCTCCGACGCGTCGAGGTGCTTCATGGACTCGAGCAGCATGGCGAGCATGACTGGACGCTCGAAGTCGAGGTGGGGCCGGCGGTTGATGGCGTTGGAGTGGCGGCGGGCGGCGCAGACCAGCTCGTCGAACCAGGCCTGCTCGCGCGGCTCCAGCTCGGAGCGGAAGGCGGCGTAGCGCGACTGGAACGTCTCGAAGGCATCGGTGACGGTCGGGGCGGATTGTCCCATGGGCTTCCTCTGGACTCGTCCGAACGCCCGAGGAGGTCTTGGAGCAAGGCGAGGGCGGAGTGAAAGTGAAGGGGCGCACGAAGCGACCAGAGTCTAGATATCCCTCGAAGGGGTTTCCCGCTGACGCATGGGCTTCTCCTCCTTCATGCTGGGTCTGGCCTCCGCTTTCCTGGTGTGCGCCAGCGTCTCCTTCGCCCTGCACGGCCTGTTCGGGTTCTACTACCTCACCGCCGGCGGGGCCAGCGCGAGCGCCGCGGTCGTCGTGACGTTGCTGGATTCCAGGCGGGCGGCCGAGGTCGCCGTCGCCGCATCCACGTCCCAGTAGCAGCAGGCGTCGGCCTCCCGTCAGGTCCCGTCGCCCGTTCAGCGCTGCGGGTGCACGATGCGCGTCCGGAACGGCCGCCCCGGCGCCGCCTCCTCCGCCTTCGCCTTGCGGCGGACGTGGCGCGGCGGGACCGGCACCGCGACGCGCTCGGCCGGGTCGGCGACGAAGTCCAGCAGGGTCACCTGGCGGCGGAGGTACGGGTCGAGCTCGAGTCCGTCGTCGCGCACGGCCCGCCATCGGCCGTCCGGTGCGGTGACGGTCCAGCGGGCGTCGACCGCCTCGACGGTCGCCTTGGCGAGCACCGGGTGGGTCGCCCACCAGCGGTCGATGTCCACGCCGAGGAGGATGGGGACGCGGTGGCGACGGGCGACGCCTTGCAGGTGGCGGACGCTGAAGCGGGTGTAGTCCTCCTGCTCCCAGTCGGAGATCTCCTCGTGCGTCCACAGGGTGTCGAAGGGGTTGACCACGACGAGGCTGACGTCGGCCTCCTCGAGCTTCTGGCCTAAGTGCTGCGTCAGGGTCGAGTCCCACTGGAACGGAGTCATGCAGCGCTTGACGAGGACGCGGTCGGCCCCGTCGTCGGCGGCGTGGCCGCGGGTGAGGTTCAGCTCCGCGAAGACGTCCGGGTGGAACGAGTGGGCTCCGTCGCACCACAGCACCGCGCCGGGATGCCGGTGGACCGCGAAATGGGTGAGCTCCTGCAGGAAGCCGACGGCAAGGCGCTGCGGGGCCCCGAAGAGGGCCAGGCGGCCAGGCTCCAGCAAGGGCTCCCACATCGGATAGGGTCTTGTCCGGACGGTTGGTCAAACTGCCTTGGGGGCGGGTGAAGGGACGTCGGCGCCGGCCGGAGGCCTGCAAGCCAGCGAATCCGCGCCTTTCCTCTTGGAACGGTTATTATAGGTGGGTCCTTCGGCCGGACCAATTCGGTTCCTGTTGTCCGCTTCGCCTTCGGCGAGGAGGTCGGGACCGCTTGGTGTTTCGCTCATGGCAGGCTCGGACCTCTACGCTAGCAAGACCCGGTCGACCGCGATCTGGCTCGGCCTGTTCTTCGTCCTCGCCCTCACCCTGCGCATCGCCTTCAGCGTCGGCACCGGCCACGACGACGCCTCCGGCCGCGAGATCTTCACGGGCAACGACCCGTACTACCACGACCGCTCCCTGCGCCACCTCTTGGACACCGGCAAGAACCTCAACTTCGACCCGGCCATCAACTACCCCGAGGGCCGCAGCAACCCCAACCCGCCGCTGTTCATCTGGACCACGGCTCCCTTGGCCGTCGGCCTCGAGGCTGCCCACGTCGACGACCCGACCGGCATGGCCCTCAACATCATGACGGGCCTGTGGGGCGCCCTTGCCATCTTCCCCGTCTACATGATCGCCCGCGACCTGTGGGGCCGCGGCACCGGGCTGTGGGCCGCCCTCTTCACGGCGATCTCCGCGCCGCACATCCAGCGCTCCGTCTGGGGGTACGCCGACCACGATGGGATCACCATGTTCCTCATCACGCTGGCCTTCGCGTTCCTGGTCAAGGCGTTCCGTGCCCTCAACGTCCGCGAATACGTCGCGACGTGGGCCAAGGCCGAGGCGCGCAACGCCGGCATCAAGGCCGCCTTCACCTCCAACAAGACGGCCTTCCTGTGGTCCGCCCTCTCCGGCGTCGCCCTCACGGCCACCGCGCTGGTGTGGAAGGGCTACCCCTACGCGCTGGCCGTCATCGCCGTCGCCGTGGGCTTCCAGCTCATCGCCGACCACCTGCGCAACCGCGACTCCACGGCGCTCTTCGCCGTCTACCTGCTGCCGCTCCTGATGGTCGTCGTGCTGCCGTACCTGCTGTACTACCGGATGTTCCCCGAGTTCCTCGGCGGCACCATCTACCCCAGCCTGTACGTCTTCCTCGGCGTGCTCGTCGCCGGCCTCATCCTGGTCCCGACGCGCGAGATCCCCTCCATCGTGGTCTTCCCCGCGCTCCTGGTCGCCGCCCTCGTCGGGCTGGCCCTGCTGCTCTTCGTCTTCCCGGCGGCGGGCTACCAGATCTTCTCCGGCCTGGGCTACTTCAACCAGAGCAAGCTCTACACCACCATCGCCGAGGCGCAGCGCGCGCAGATCGGCTTCGTGGCGGCCAGCTTCGGGTTCTTCGCGTTCCTGTTCGGCTTCTTCGGCTTCTGGCAATCCCTCAAGGGCGCCTGGAAGGGCGATCCCGCCTACATGCTGGTCACGGCCTGGGGCGCGGTGGCGTTCTTCATGGCCTTCGCGGCCAGCCGCTTCGTCATGAACGCCGTGCCGGTGTTCGCCATCTTCATCGGCGTCTTCATGGCGTGGCTCTTCGCGCGCCTCGGCTTCTCGCTCGACAAGAACGTCGCCGCCTACGGCCAGCGCACCAAGCGCAGCTGGGGCAAGTGGACCCTCGCCGTCCTCGCCGTCGTCTTCATCGTCGTGCCCAACGTGTGGTTCGGCGTCGACGCCAGCATGAGCTCCGAGTACGAGCGCGACAACAAGCTCGACGACCACTTCTTCGGCGCCTTCGGCATCAGCTTCGACCTGCGCGACAACGGCTGGCTGGAGACCATGGACTACCTGTCGCAGCAGGACACCCAGCTCAAGCTCGAGGACCGTCCGGCCGTCATCGCCTGGTGGGACTACGGCCACTGGAACGTCGGCATCGGCGAGCACCCGACGGTCGCCGACCCCTTCCAGTCGCACTACGAGCTCGCCGGCCGCTTCCTCGCCTCGGAGTCCGAGGAGGAGGGCATGAGCTGGCTCTCCATCCTGCTCGTCGACTACGACTACTGGCACGACGGCACCGGCTTCTCCCAGGGCGTCGCCTCGGCCCTGGACCAGGCCAGCCCCGGCCTGTCCGGCTCCTACCCGGCCACCGGCAGCTACGACCAGCAGTACGACCACCTGTCGTCCAAGGTCAACGGCACCGCGGTCTTCCCGCTGTACGACCACCTGACGGAGGCCACGGGCAAGAGGGTCGGCTACATGGCGGCGGACATCCGCATGTTCCCCTTCGGCGCGCGCAGCTCGGGCATCTTCTACGCCCCGGTCTTCCTCGCCAACAAGAACCCCGACGACTTCCTCATGACGCAGATCGGGTCGGGCAGCACGACGCTGTCGGTCCACCAGTACGGCGTCGACGACCAGGGCAACTCCTACCGCCTCAAGGACCCCGAGTACGTGGACGCCACCGGCGTCAAGTGGGTCGCGCAGAACGGCTACGCCTACCGCCCCGGCCAGACCCCCCTCGACGGCTTCGACGCCTCCAGCGGCATCCCGCTCTTCCAGGGCAACGAGCAGCTGATCCCGACGGAGAAGTTCGCCAACAGCATGTACACGCGGGCCTACGGCTCCTACGACGCCAACCAGCCGGCGGGCCAGGGCCTGTCGCACTGGCGTGTCGTCCAGCAGTCGGTCGGCGACTACTTCGGCATCCCGAACGCCCGCCAGTCGGTGCTCCTCGAGTACTACACCGGCGTCACCGTCTCCGGCACCGTGAAGGACGCCGCTGGCCAGCCCATGGCCGGCTACGGCGTCACCTTCATCGACGGCACCGGCGCGCGCCACGGCATCGCCAACACCGACGCCAACGGCACGTACACGGTCGTAGCGCCCTTCAGCGACGACGGCGACCTGCGCCTGGCCGTCCTGGCGCAGGGCACGGAGATCTACAACCGCACCGACGTCCAGGTCTCCCGCGGCGAGACCGCCCCGCGCACCGGCGTGGACCTCACGGTCCCCTTCGCCAGCGTCGCGGGCCTCGCCTACGAGAACCGCGACGGCGTCGCCGGCTTCAACGCCACCACGGACAAGGCCCTCGAGGGCGTCCAGGTGCGCGTGGCCGGCCGCACGGCCACCACGGGCGCCGACGGCCACTACTCGGTCGGCAGCGTGCCGGCCGGCACCATGACGGTCACCGGCGGGCTCGCGGGCTACAACAACGCCACGCAGACCACCGTCGCCAAGGCCGGCCAGGCCGCCACGGCGGACCTCGTCCTGTCGGTGCGTAGCAGCACCGTCACGCTGCGCTTCCTCGACGGGGCCGACCCGGTCGCGCAGGTGCCGATGTCCCTCACGGGCGTCGCCGCGCGCACGGTCACCACCAACGCGCAGGGCAACGCGACGGCCGTGCTGGCGCCGGGCGCCTACCACGTCAAGGTCGACTACAACGTCACCAAGGACGGCGCCAC
>JAXDQQ010000224.1:0-9334 GCA_034667805.1 Thermoplasmata archaeon
AAGTCCGGCGCCCCCAAGCCGCCCGGCAAGCTCGGCCAACCCGTCGGCCACGAGTCGTGGGGCGAGATCGTCGTCGCCGGCCGCAACCTGATGAAGGAGTACTACCACAACGAGGAGGCGAACGCCAGGACGTTCCAGTTCGGCGTCCTGCAGACCGGCGACGAGGGCTTCATGGCCATCGACGCCAAGGGCCGCCCGTTCTTCTTCATCGTCGGCCGCATCAAGGAGCTCATCGAGCGCGGCGGCGAGATGTTCAGCACCTTCGAGGTCGATTCCCTCCTGCGCCAGATCCCCGGCGTCGAGAACGCCCTCGCCTACGGGTTCAAGAGCCAGAAACTGGGCCAGGAGATCGGCGCCGTCATCGAGCGCAAGACCGATGCCGCCGGGGCCGCGCTCACGGAGGCCGCGGTGCAGGCGTGGTTCAAGCGCAAGGGCGTGCCGTGGGAGAAGTCTCCGAAGGTCGTCAAGTTCGTCGACGCCATCCCGAAGACCGCCACCGGCAAGGACCAGCGGCTGAGGTTTGCCCCCCTCTTCGAGGGCCTCTACGAGACGCAGTTCAAGCCAAGCGACGCGTGGAAGACCGCGTGAGCGCGCCCCCTCGCTTGCGACACCTGGGGCCGCGGCCCACTCCAAACCTTGAAAGCCCCGGCCCAGGCTGATGCCTCGTGGCCACCTCGCCCACGCTGAAGCCGATGCCCGTGCGTCCCGTGCCTCCAGCCCTCAATTCCCGCGAGTACGAGCCGCCGGCGCCGGTCGTCAAGGAGACGCCGATGTGGCGGCGCGCCTTCCAGGCGTCCGTCTCGTGGCTGCTGGTGATCCTTCTCACGACCGTCGTCCTACAGATCGGCCTGGGCGCCGCCGTCGCCGTCGGCGGGGACTACGACTACCTCAACGCGCACGGCATGCTGGCCGGCATCCTGCACCTCGTCCCGCTGCTGCTCATCATCGTGGGCATCGTCGCCAAGGACTGGCCCGCCGTCGGCGCCGGAGCCGCGGTCCTTGTCCTGGTCACGCTCCAGTACCCGCTCATCGAGCTCACTGGCGCGATGCGCGGCCTGCACGTGCTCAACGCAGTCCTGATCTTCACCATCGCCCTCCTCACGATGCACGAGCGCATGCCGTGGGTCAAGCGCGTCAAGCCGGTCAAGCCGGCCCGGAACGAGATCTAGCGGGGCACGCGTGGCCAAGACCCTGCACGAGTACCAGCCCGAGGCCGAGGCCCACTGGGCGAAGACCGACAAGGTCCTGGCGCGCCTGAGCAGACGCAACCCGCTGCCGTCGGAGCCACACGACCTGAGCCGGGACGGCTTCTCCACGCTCGTCCTCTCCATCGTGCACCAGCAGGTCAGCATGGCCGCGGCGCGCACCATCCAAGGCCGGCTCATCAAGCTCCTCGGCGGCACCATCACGCCGCGCCGCGTCCTCAACCGAACGCCCGAGCAACTGCGTTCCGCCGGGCTGAGCCGCGGCAAGGCGGCCTACATCCTCGACCTGGCCGACAAGACGGCGCGCAAGGACGTCGAGTTCGACCGCTTCGCCGACATGGGCGACGAGGCCATCCTGGCAGAGCTCACCGCCGTCAAGGGCATCGGCGTCTGGACGGCCCAGATGTTCCTGATGTTCCACCTCCATCGGCCCGACGTGCTCCCGACCGGCGACCTAGGGTTGCGCATCGCCGTGGCGGAGACCTACAAGGTGCCCGTCCACGAAGCGGCGGACGAGATGCTGGCGCGGCGCGAGAAGTGGTCGCCCTACTGTTCGGTGGCAAGCCGGGTGCTGTGGCAGAGTCGCCGGGCGCCAGGGTCCTAAGCCGGTGATGTCGGCTGCGCCGCCGGCGGCTTCGTGGTGAGGGTCGCGACCAACAAGGCGACGCCCAGGGCGGCCTCCGCCGCGAACATCGCCGTCTGCAGCGGCGCGAGTCGCCGCTCCATGAGCACCATCCCCACCACGTTGAAGAGCAGGAGGGCGGCGATGACGAGGGCCCACTGCCGGCCGTGCGGGTGTCCGACGCGCCAGCCGCGGTACGCCTCGCTGATGAACCAGCAACCGACGACGAACCAGCCGAGCATCATGGCCGCGGCGAAGGCGGTGATGAGACCGAACGTGCCCGCTCCCTCGCCCTGCCAGTGGCTGATCCCGAGGCCCCACGTCCGGCCGACGAACGCCAGCAGGGCAGCGAAGGCGGTGGCTAGCGCCCAGCCCATCAGCCACAGGAGAACCTGGACGGCGTCCGACCAGGCCGGGAACCGCCAGAAGGCGAACAGCCGGTCCACGACGCGCATCAGGCCGGGGTTCCCCGGCGCGCGAGCGGCGAGGACAACAGCCACGGGCCGATGACGAGCATGAGGCCGAACGACGCGCGCAGGCACCGGACGGCCAGCACGAACTGGTCGCCGGGCCCGAGAGGCGCGGAAGACAGCAGAGGCAGCGTCCCCAGCACGAGCAGGTAGGCGCCGATGAGGACCGGCCATTGCTTGGCCGCGAGCCCGCCGATGCGCCACGACCGGATGGCCTCACTGACGATCCAGCTGGCCAACAGCGTCCAGCCCACGGTGATGAGCATCGTCGGCAGGACGCCGAGGTGCAGGGCCGGAGCCAGGCCTTCAAAGGGGAGCCCGAAGACGCCGAAGAGGCTCTGCGCGCCCGCCCCGACGATCCCCAGCTGCATGGCGAACCCCATTGGGACGGACCAACCGATGAGCCACAGCAGGACCGCGACGCGGTCTGTGAGGTCGGGGGCGACCCGGTACGCGAACAAGCGGTCCGCCAAGCGCATGCCCGGGCTACGGCCGAAGGGGGGCGTGAACCTTTGGGCCGAACCGGTTCGGGTCCGACCTTTCCGCGCTCGGTCGAATTAGGCACGCTTATCCCTTCCATCCAGGGTTTTCCGGCCCATGAACGACACCTACGTGGGAGCCGCGAAGACCGGGATGGACTGGTCCTCGTTCAACTGGTGGGGGCTCTTCCTCTTGATGATGGGCGTCGCCTGGCTCGGCGAGGAGGTCGGCTGGTGGACGTTCAACTGGTCCATGGTCGGCCCGCTTGCCTTGGTCTTCGCCGGCCTCATGCTGTTCATCGGCCGCGGCGGCCGCAGGTAGCCGTCCCCTCCTGGAAACGGGGGCTGGTGCGCGCCCCAGGCTTAAGAGCGGGACCCCCATCGGCATCCTCGCAGGGTTGACCTTGGCTTACATCAAAGTGGTCGGCGAGGACGAAGCGGACGGCAAGCTGTTCGAGATCTACGACGAGATCCAGCGCAACCGCGGCCGCGTCTCCAACATCCTGCGCGTCCAGAGCCTCAACCCCAAGGCCCTGCGCGCCCACCTCGACCTCTACATGGCCACCGTCTTCGGCAAGGGCGGACTGTCCCGCCGCGAGGCCGAGCTCCTGGCCGTCGTCGTCTCCTCCACCAATGGCGACGCCTACTGCCTGACGCACCACTCCGAGGGCCTCGACCGCCACGCCCGCGACCCCGAATGGGTCAAGCACGTCGCCAAGGACCCCACCAAGGCCAAGCTCAACGAGCGCGAGGCTGCCCTGGTGCACTTCGCCATCGGCCTGACCAAGGAGCCGGCGAAGGGCCGCAAGGAGGCCGTCTCCGCCCTCAAGGCGCGCGGCTTCCACGACGAGCACATCCTGCAGGTCGTCGAGATCGTGTCGTACTTCAACTTCGTCAACCGCCTGAGCCTCGGCCTCGGCGCCGACCTCGAGCCGGAAGGCGAGCGCGACTACCACTACTGACGCCCACGCCGACGGAACAGGGATGACGCGAATTCCACGAACGGGCGTACGGCCTTCGTTCCATTCGTGCAATCCCTGTTTGGGGGCGTAGCCGAGTGCTCGCCGCCGCGGTCTCCGTCGCCCTCGGCTTCGGCCTGGGCCTGAGCCTCGCGATCCCGCCCGGCCCCGTCAACGCGCTCATCGCGCGCGAAGCCAGCCGGCACGGCGCGCTCGGCGGCATCCGCGCCGGACTCCCGGCGCCGACGTTGGACACCGTGTACATGCTCCTCGTCGTCTTCGGCCTGCCCCGCCTGGTCGACCTCGACGCCGCCAAGCCGTGGCTCGCGAGCGTCGGCGCCGTGCTCATGCTCTACCTGGCGTGGGACACGGCGCGCGTCCGGCCGCTGGCCAAGGCCGCGCCGGCGAAGGCCGTCGCCTTGTGGGCCGTGACGCTGAGCAACCCGTTCCAGTACGCCTGGTGGCTCTCGGCGGGCGCGACGTTCCTCGGCGAGCAAGGCGTGTGGGGCGCCGTCGGCTTCGTCGTCGCCGTGTTCGGCTGGGTCTTCCTTCTGAGCAACCTCGTGGCGCACGGCGCGCAACGCTGGCCCTGGTTCACGCCGGCCATGTCGCTGCTGTCGGCCGACCTGCTCCTCGTCTTCGCCCTGCTCCTCTTGCAGTACCTCCCCGGAGTCTGACCGCGGCAGCCTAAAGACGGCGGGTGCTTGGCCGGCCAATGGGATTCATCGGCGACGCGCTCGTCCATCTGGCCGACTTCGCGCGCCATGTCCTCGAGGCGACCGGCTACGCGGGCCTCTTCCTGCTCATGGCCGGCGAGTCGATGGTGCTGCCCATCCCCAGCGAGGCCGTGATGCCGTTCGCGGGTGTCCTCGTGCACGACGGCACCTTCTCCTGGGCGGGGGCCATCCTCGCGAGCAGCCTGGGCAGCCTCGTGGGCTCGTACCTGAGCTACCTCCTGGGCAAGCACGGGCTGCTGCCGCTCGTCACGCGGTACGGGCGCTACGTGCTCATCCAAGAGCACCACATCACGCGCGCGCACGACTTCTTCACCAAGCGCGGCGCCATCGCCGTCTTCGTCTGCCGCTTCATCCCTGGCCTGCGCCACGTGTCGAGCATGCCCGCCGGGAGCGCCCGCATGCCGCTGGGCCCGTTCCTGGCCGCCAGCGTGGCGGGCGCGACGATCTGGAACGTGTTCCTCCTCGTCGTCGGCTACAAGTTCGCCGACAACCCGGCCGCCGTCGCCGGCGTGAAGCACAACCTGGACCTCATCGGCGTCGCCCTGCTCGTGCTGCTGGTGGGATACATCTGGTTCGAGGTCCGCCAGGCACGCAAGGGCAAGGCGAAGGAAGAGGCGCCGCCGCTCCCCTAGTTTCGGGGGACCTGGGATTGAGATTCAGCGACCGGGGACGTCGCCCCAGACGAGCTTGTGCAATTGTAGCCCGACGTGCACGTCGAGTGGCTTCGTCTCCGCCAGCACCCACTCGGTGAGGGCCTTGGGGTCGGTCCCGCCGACCGGGTTGAAGTAGACTGGGCAGGGGAAGGGCCCGTGCCTGCGCACGATGTCGGCGGCGAAGTCGAAGTCAGCTCGGTCGGCGATGACGAACTTGAGCTGGTCCGGGTGGCGCAGGTCGCGCAGCAGGTCGAGGTCGTTCTTGCTCGCCATGCCCGAGCCGGGGCACTTGACGTCCATGCTGATGCAGAGGCGCTCCCGCAGGAGCGGCTCTGCATCGTTCGCGCGAGCGAACGAAATGTTCCCGGACGTCTCGATGAGGACCGAGTGGCCGGATTGGAGCAGGCGGTCGACGAACTCCCAGGCGTCCTTCTGCAAAAGCGGCTCGCCGCCGGTGAAGCAGACCTCCTTCGTCGGGTGCTTGGCGACCTCCGCCATGAGGTCGTCCAGGCTGCGCTTCTCGCCGCCGTAGAAGGCGTACGCGGCGTCGCACCAGACGCAGCGGAGGTGGCACCCGGTCGTGCGGACGAACGTGGTGGGCACGCCCATGCGGCGGCCCTCGCCCTGCACCGAGTAGAACACCTCCGTGATCTGCACAGCCGTTCCAGGTCGGCCTGCCCTTCAAGGTTTGGGGCTGGTGCTAGGGAGCGTTGGGCTGCTTCGGCCTCTTGACCCGGCCGCCCTTCGCCTCGTCGGTGGCGTGGCGCAGCGCATCGACGCTGGGCGTCGGCCGCTCGGCCTCGCGGATGCTCTCCTCGAGCGTGGCGTGGTGGGGCCCCGTGCTCTTCGGCCACTTGAACAGGAGCTTGACGAAGATGGGAACCAGGAACAGGCTGAGCGTGATGCCGATCTTGATGGGCGTCGGCATGACGAAGAGCGGGTGGTCGTCCTTGCCGTGGTGGGCGAAGTGGAAGCCGCCGACGAAGCTGACGGACTCCAGGAGCAGGATGATGCCGACGAACCCGACGGCGACGTAGGCGATGTGCTCGAGGCTCGGGAGCCAGTCCATGAGGCGGCTGATGTAGGGCGCCAGGACCCTGAGCGCGATGAGGCCGATCGTCGACGCGATGATGATGAGGATGTACTCGCGGGTGATGCCGACCGCGGTCACCACCTGGTCCAGCGCGAAGGCGAGGTCGACGACGCCGATCTGCAGGATGGTGGCGCCGAAGGCGGTGAGCCCCATGCGCATGAACACCGACCGCCCTTTCGGCACCTTGTGCTCCTCGTGGGCGCTCCCCTTGCCGAGGAAGGCCGAGAAGTGCTTGATGAGCAGGAAGATGAGGTAGGCGCCGCCGATGGCAAGGAACGCCGGGTACTTGATCAGCCAGACCGCCGAGAGGATGGCCGCGACGCGCAGCACATAGGCGATGGCCAAGCCGTAGTTGAGGGCCCGGCGGCGGCCTTCCCCCAGCGGCAGGCGGCGGCTGAGCGCGGCCAGGATCGCCGCGTTGTCGAACGACAGCACGGACTCGAGCATGACGAGCGCGAGGACGATCAGGGCGGCATCGCCCAGGGGGACGTCGAGGAGCGCCATCACGCCACCGCCCGGCTTGGCATCGCCGGGTCAGGCACGCCGGCCTCGGCGAATCCCTTGGCCCGCAGGACGCAGGATTCGCACGTGCCGCAGGGGACGCGGCCGCCGCGGTAGCAGCTCCAGGTCTGCGCGATGGGGGCCTTGAGCCGGCGGGCGGTCTCCACGATGTCCCGCTTGGTCATGTGCAGCAGGGGGGCCAAGACCTTGACGGTCCTTCCTTCCACGCCGGCCTTCGTGGCAAGGTTGGCCATCCGCTCGAAGGCCTCCAGGTACTCCGGCCGGCAGTCGGGGTAGCCCGAGTAGTCAAGGGCGTTGGCGCCGATTACGATGGCCGAGGCCCCGACGACCTCGGCGTAGCCGAGCGCGAAGGAAAGGAACACGGTGTTGCGCGCCGGCACGTAGGTCGACGGGATGACCGAGCCGATGGGGGTCCCCGAGCCAGGCCCGGGGGCGTCGGGCACGGCGATGGCGCGGTCCGTCAGCGCCGAGTGGCCGAGGTCGCCGAGGGGAAGGCGGAGCACCTTGTGCTCCTTCGCCCCGAGGGCCGCCGCCACGGCCTTGGCGCGGACGAGCTCCGTCTTGTGGCGCTGGCCGTAGTCGAACGACAGCGCGTAGAGGTCGTGGCCCTCCGCCTTGGCCCACGCCGCCGCCGTCGCGGAGTCGAGGCCGCCGGACAGGAGGACGACCGCCCGAAGGCGGGGCGCCTTTGGGTGTGATGCCGGCCCGCTCGTGGGCCGGCGGACCGCCCGGGACTTGCCCGCGCCCCGCGTGCCCTTGCGTGCCGGCCTCGCCACGCCCCGGCGACGAAGGCCGTGCTGAAAAGGATGCACCGTTGGGCCGCGCCCGCGCGGTCATCGCCCCCGACAGGAGGCGGGAGCGCTTCGGTGCAGCTCCGCGCAAGCCGCATCACGCTGATAGCCTGGCAGCCGTCTGCGTCGTCATGGCGCTTCCGCCTCCTTGGGACCAGCCGCGGTACCGCATCGCGGAGCGCCGGCTCACCTTGGGCAGGCAGTACCGCATCGAGGGCGCCGACGGCCGGCTGCTGGCCTACGTGGCGCAGCGCTGGATGCGCATCAAGGAGGCATGGACGGTCTACACGGACGAGTCGAAGTCGGCCGTCTCGTTCCAGGTCAAGGCCACCAAGGTCTTCGACTTCAAGGCGAACCTCGAGGTCCGCGACGCCGCCGGCACGTTGCTGGGGACGCTGCGCCGCAAGGGCTGGGCCAGCATCGTGGCGGACCATTGGCAGGTCCTGGGCCCCGAGGGCTTCGTGCACGGCGAGCTCGAGGAGGACACGGGCCGCGGCCTTGCCCGGCGCATGCTGACGCGCCTTATCCCGTACCGCGCCCAGATCAGCAGCGCCGGCGGCCAGCCGGTGGCCCGGGTCCAGGGCACGTTCCAGGTCTGGGGCGACACGTACGACCTGCACATCGACCAGCCGGGGCTCGACCCGCGGGTGCTGTGCTGCCTGGTCGTGGTCGTGGACTCGCTGTCCGCGGAGCGGGGAAGCATCCTCGACGTGACTGGATTGGGTTCCTAGTCGCTCACGGCAAGGTTTGGGGGACCGCGGATTGAGCAGATGCACTGAGAGCTGTCCGGGCGGCCGAAATCAGTTCAATTGAGCTGATGTCGATGCGGAACCGATGCCCAATGTATCTGCTCAATCCCAGGCCCCCCGCAGCTCCGGCGGCCGTCAGCGTTTCTTGCCGGCCTTCTTTGGCTTGCGGACTGGCGCTTCAGCATCGTCCATGCCGCCGCCGGTCGTGCGCTTCGCCTTGACGCCTTTGGCTTCGCCGTACCACGCGCCCTTGCCGTAGCCCTCGTCCACGCCGACCTCGACGAACGCCGTCTCCGTGGTGAACTTGGTGCGCCGCATGAACTCGCGGTAGACGTACTTCGCCAGGTCCTCCGCCGTCGTCGACGGGATGGGCAGCATCGCGCAGTCCTGGCGGGGGAAGCTGAAGCGCTTCGGCTCGCCCGTGTACGGATCGGTGACGCGGAACTGCACGGTGGACTTGGTGACCTTGAGGTCGGAGTAGTGGTTGCTCTCCGTCGGGACGAGGACCAGGTGGTCGATCTCGTCGCCGATCTGCTTCAGGGTGTCCGTGATGACGCCGAAGTCGAGCACGATGCCCCATTCGTCCTGGCCGCCGCGCATCCGCAGGTGGATGGCGTAGGTGTGGCCGTGCAGGCGGCCGCATTTCTTGTGCTCGGGGGTGATGTGGGCCGAGCTGAACCGAAGTCCCTTGCGCCAGCCGTCGATGCGCAGTTCGAGCACGCACCGGCCACTTGATGCGCCCTAAAAAGGCGAGCTGGCCAGCGACGCTAGCAGGGAGCGCCCAACAGGAACGTGCAGTCAGGCCCCTCGGTCGGAGAGTACGAGCGGACCAGCCCGCCCTCGGGGACCTTGTACCAGAAGAAGGAGTCGAGGAACCCCTCGTTGCGCCACAGCAGCTGGTGCTGCCCCGATTGGATGACGGTGAACCCCGCGGCGCTCTCGTTGGCGAACATGGACTGGATGGTCTGCGCCCGCCCGTTCTCCACGCGCACCACCCTGTAATGCAGCGGAGCCGAACCGTTGACCACCCAGTCCCACTGGACCTCCTTGCCGG
>JAXDQQ010000225.1:0-11308 GCA_034667805.1 Thermoplasmata archaeon
AGGCGCGCAAGCGGACCCGAGCAGCGGCGAGCGGCAGCGAGCCGCCCGCGAGAGGTTCCCGGCGCGCATTTTCACTGCACCCACCATCAAGTTCATGGGCTCCGCGCGATGCGCCGCCGACCTCGCCTTCACGTGCAACGTTCAACACGGAAGCCTTTAGTCGGTCCTGAGGAGTTAACGTGCAGAAAGGGGGTGACTGTACACCATGGCCAAGAAGGCTGCTCGCAAGACGTCCAAGAAGGGCAAGAAGAAGGGCAAGAAGTCGTCCAAGAAGAAGTAGTCCCGGTCGATTGACCGGACTCTTCTGCTTACACTTCTCCACCTTCTTCTTGACCGTTTTTGCTTTGGACCGTTGCCGCCTTACGCTCGGCGCGCTGGTCTCGTGCCTGGGTTTCGGCAGCGGCCCGCTCCCTCGCCTCGCAGCGCTCGGCTCGTTCGCGAGGGGCGAAAGCCATGCTTCGCGGGCTTTCGCCCCCAGGTTCCACCCTTAAATCGCAGAATGCATCGGCGCGGCTGGAATGAGCCGCAAACTGGACCTGGCCGACCTTCGCTGGGGCACCGACCTCGTCAAGCGCGGCTTCGCCAAGATGCAGAAGGGCGGCGTCGTCATGGACGTCACCAACGACGAGCAGGCCGCCATCGCCGAGGAGGCCGGCGCCGTCGCCGTCATGGCCCTCGAGCGCGTGCCCGCCGACATCCGCGCCCAGGGCGGCGTGTCGCGCATGAGCGACCCGTCCATGATCGAGAAGATCATCGACTCCGTCTCCATCCCCGTCATGGCCAAGTGCCGCATCGGCCACTTCGCCGAGGCGCAGGTGCTGCAGTCCCTCGGCGTCGACATGATCGACGAGTCCGAGGTCCTCACGCCCGCCGACCCGTTCTTCCACGTCATCAAGAAGGACTTCACCGTCCCCTTCGTCTGCGGCGCCACCAAATTGGGCGAAGCGGTCCGCCGCATCGCCGAGGGTGCCGCCATGATCCGCACCAAGGGCGAGGCCGGCACCGGCGACATCGTCTCCGCCGTGCGCCACCGCCGCGCCGTCACGCGCGGCGTCCAGATGGTGCGCGAGATGGCCGATTCCGACCTCGACAACCTGGCCGAGTCCTTCGGCGAGCGCTACAACATCCTCAACCAGGACGTCCTCGAGGACATGGGCGTCGAGGACGCCGAGCTCACGGGCGCCTACGACAAGATGGACTTCGACGAGCTCATCGGCGCCATCCGCGACGTCCTCACCGACGTCCGCCGCATGGGCCGCCTCCCCGTCGTCGACTTCACCGCGGGCGGCATCGCGACGCCGGCCGACGCGGCCCTGATGATGCAGATGGGCTCCGACGGCGTCTTCGTCGGCTCGGGCATCTTCAAGTCGGGCGAACCGGCCAAGCGCGCCAAGGCCATCGTCGAGGCCACGACGCACTTCGACGACGCCGGACTGGTCGGCGAGGTCTCCAAGCAGCTCGGCGAGCCGATGGTCGGCCGCAACATGGACGAGCTCACGACGAAGCTGGCCGAACGCGGCTGGTAATCGGATTCAGCCGATTCCCCAAGGATTCGCCGGATTCCCCTAGCCTATCGGCCGGGGCGCCTAGTCGCGATTGCGGCGATGGCAAGGACAAGGAGCGCGGCGAACGCCGGCAGGCCGGGGGTGTCCTTCTTCGGCTCGTCCGAGACGACCTCGTCGCCGCAGAAGGCACAGTTGCCATCGTCGGTCTGGGACGTGGAGTTCGACGGGGCCTGCGGGAATGCCGTTGGTCCCCCCGTGAAACCGAGGTCGAACATCCACACCTTGCCGGCCGGCGGCATGCCCGCCGTCGTCTGGCCGAGCCCCGTCACGCCGTTGCCGCCCCAGGTGGACACGAACAGCTTGCCGCCGTGCTCTCCGAAGCCCCTGGCGAAGCGGAGCGACGACGGCTCCTCCAACCCGGAGGCCAGGATGCAGGCGTCGCCGGTGGCGGTGTCGAGCCGGATGACCTCGCCGCTGACATGGCCGGCGACGTACAGCAGCCCGTCTGGCCCGACGGTAAGGTCATCGGGGCCCTTGGGGATGCTGTTGGTCGGGTCCCCCTGCGGTTCGTGGACGTTCGGCTCCAAGGTCGCGAGGCCGAACGACAGGTACGCCACGACGTCGGCCACGGCCTTGTCCACCGGCGAGATCCGCAGGATGGGCGAGGACTGGTCTGCGACGATGTCGGCGTAGAGCACATCGCGGACCGGATCGTAGGCGATGCCGTCGGCGCCCGTGAGGTCGGTCCAGGCTTCCCACTTGGCGGGGTCCGCGCGCGGGATCCGGATGACGTCCGGCGGCGTGGCGGGCGGCTGCAGGTTGTCGTCGCTGGCGTACAGGTTGCCCGCGCCGTCGAACGCCAAGCCGTTGTAGGTCGGGACGCCTTGGACGTAGGCCTCGAAGGCGCTCGCGTTCGCGTCGGTGGACCGCAGGATGTCGTAGGCGCCGCCCCCTGGCGCCGCCACGTAGAGCCGGTCGTCCGGTCCCCAGACGAGACCGTTGCCGCCGCGGTCGAGCGCCATGGAGGAGTCGCCGTCCGGTCCGACGCGGAAGACCTGGTCGCGGCCGGAGTCGCTGAGGTAGAGGTGCCCGTGCCCATCGAACGCGAGGTTCTCCAACGACGAGTCCCATTCGAGGAACAGCTCGGCCGCCGGGGCGTCCTCGCACATGGCTTGCGTGCCTTGCGCCTGGACGGGACCTGGCATCGCCCAGGCCAGCGCGAACGCAAGGGCGAGGGCTTGGCGCAGCACATGGGTCGAGCCGGCTGGCCGGGCTTCAGCCTTCCGCCGGTGGTCGGCACTGCCGAAGGCCGGCTACTCGACGACCGTCTGCCCTTCGAGGACCTTGGATTGCCGCATCGCCACGAGCCAGACGCCGGCGAAGACCAGGGCTGCCGCGGGCAGGATCTTCCAGTCCAATCGTGCGTCGAGCAGGAAGTACGCCGCGACGGCGGTGAAGATGGGCTGGACGTAGGTGAAGATGGCCACCGTCGAGGCGGGGACGTGGCGCAAGACGCGGGTGCTCAGGACGTACGTGACCACCGTGGCTCCGAGGATGATGTACAACATCCAGCCCAAGGCACCGGTCGACGCGCCAGCGAGTTGGCCACGCAGGCCGAACCACATCCCCAGCGGGACGAAGACGATGGCGCCGACCACGAACATCCAGGTCGTGAGGCTGAGGGCGTCGTACTTCTGCGTCATCGGCCGCGCCAGGACGAGGAACGCCGAGTAGCACAGGCAGTTGAGCATCACGAGGAAGTCGCCCAAGGCGCCGCGCGGGCTGACCTGGTAGCTGGACCCGATGAGGTAGACGACGCCGGCCAAGGCGATGGCGATCCCGATGGCGCGCCTGGGGCCGAGCGGCTCCTTGCCCATGAGGACGGCGAGGCCGTACGTGAAGACCGGGATGGTCGTGATCACCAGCACCGCGTTGACGGCCGTCGTGAACTGCAGGCCGACGATGAAGAAACCCATGTTGAGCACGACCCCGAGCATCGACAGCAGCAGCACGCGGCGCCACTCGGTGCGGATGGGGATGGCGTCCTTGACGAGGAAGAGGTGCAGGACGAGCAGGAAGAACGCCGCGCCACCCAACCGGAGCGCCAGGACGGGGAACGGGTCAAGGTCGACGAAGACCTTCTTCGCGGCGACGGGGAAGAGGCCGAAGAGCAGCTGCACCACCAAGAGGGTGAGCGGGTGCTTGGCCTTCTCCACGGCCGCGCCGACGGGAAGCGCCCCTTCAACGTATGGGTCGATGCGGCGCGCGGCCCCGGGTGGCAGCCTGGGACCGGTCCGCAAACCTGATGCGCCGGGCCGGGTGGTCGCTCCTGTGCGTGCCTTCCCTGCCGTCCTGGCCGTCGCCCTCCTTGCGGGCTGCTTCGGAGGCGGACCCACCGAGGAGAACGCCGTGGCGGCCATCGCGGACTGCCGCATGGCTGCGCCGAGCGAGCAGCACCTCTACTTCGGGCCGGCGATGGGCCTGCAGGTCGCCTTGCCCCCCGAAGGCTTCGCGCCGGGGAACTCCTTCTCCAGCGGCTTCCTCACCAACGACCTGAAGGAATGGCTGTCCGAGGCGCAGCCCTCCGGCCTCTGGCTCGTCGGCAACGTCACCCTCGACTACTGGGTCCGAAGCAGCGGGACGCCGGCGCCCCTCATCGTCGGCGGAGCGCCAGGCGAAGGCTACCATTTCTTCAACCAGTTCGGGACGGACCGCACGTTCCAGCCGTCCTACGCCGTGGAGTACTCCGACCCCGTGACGCAGCAGGGCACCATCGACCACTACGTCGAGAGCCTGGCCCTCGAGCCCGGAGGGTTCGTCGTGGAGCCGGGCGACCGCATCCGCGTCCTGCTCACCGACCTGGCGCTCGACGGCGCCAACGGCGGCGGCCACGACGTGCTCTTCGGCCCAGAGCACCCCAGCGTCCTGACGTTCACCGCGCGCTGCTGGCCCGAGCTGCAGTGGCAGCCCGACGAGGTCCTGCTCGACGAGGCCCTCTCGCTGCCCGCGAACCAGGGCCTCCTCTTCGGCGGCCTGGCGGAGGGGCGGCAGGCCGGCGAGGCCAACCGCGCCCAGTTCGACCTCACCGTCCCGCCCGGCACCGGCCGCCTCAACGTCTACCTGCGGCAGACGAACGACATGAACCCCGTCAAGGACGACGTCGACGTCACGCTGCTCGACCGGTCGGGAGCCGCCGCGTGGTCGATCGGCAGCCCGTACTCCGACGAGTCGGGCACGCTCTGGCTCGACAACCTGGAGGCCAAGTTCCCCAGCGGGGAGCTCACCGTCCAGGTCGACAGCTACTCCGGCGTCGCGTACACCGGCCAGCTGCTCGTCACCCGCAACATCGCCCTGGCCTGACCACCGGTCCGCCCGGCCGGGAGCGCTTATCCGGCTGCCTTCGGTCGGCTCAGCGTGGCGAATCCCGGCCGCCCGGCGCCCATCCGCGTCGGCGTGCTCGCCGTGCAAGGAGCCGTGAGCGAGCACCTGGACGCGTTGCGCCGCGCAGCCGCCAAGCGCGGCTGGGACGTCGAGGCCGTGGCGGTGCGCACGCCCAAGGACCTCGCCTCGGTGCACGGCCTCGTCTTGCCGGGCGGCGAGTCGACGACGATCAGCCGCCTGCTGCGCTCCGGCCACCTGCAGGACTCCGTCGTCGAACGCGCCAAGGGAGGCGATGGCGACCTGGCCTTGTTCGGCACGTGCGCCGGCCTCATCCTCCTGTCCAAGTCCGCGAGGTCGCAGGTCGAGGACAAGGACATCGAGCTCCTTGGGTTGCTCGACGCGGAGGTCGACCGCAACGCGTTCGGGCGGCAGAAGGACTCCTTCGAGTCGGCGCTCGAGGTCGACGGCGTCGGCCGCATGCCGGCGGTCTTCATCCGCGCCCCCGTGCTGACGAAGGTGAGCAAGCCGACGGAGGTACTGGCGCGCAACGACCGCGGCATCGTCGCCGTGCGCAAGGGGCGGATCATCGGGACGGCGTTCCATCCGGAGCTCACCGAGGACACGCGGCTGCACGAGTGGTTCATCGAGATGGCCGAGCAGGCCTCTCGCGCGAAGCCGACGTAGCCACGGATTTCGCGGAAGCACGGAAACCGTTTCCGCGTTCTCCGTGCAATCCGTGGCCCGTCGTCGGTCGTCAGCCGCCGCGACGGGCTTCGCGCAGCAGCGTCTCCAGGTGGTCCACCGACTTGCGGTAGTTCTCCACCGCGAGCTGGAAGTGCGCCTCCGCGAAGGTCCACGCCTTGGCGAGGTCACCGTAGCGCAAGCGGAAGGCGCGGCGGCGGTCGCCCTCAGGGCCGGGCTCACCGATGTAGAGGTCCTCGATCAGGTCGAGGTCCTTCAGCTTGTTCAGGTGGCGGTAGATCGACGGCATCGTCGTGCCGCACGTCGTGGCCAGCTCCTCCACGGTCCACTCCTTGGCGGGATGGAGGAGGAAGCAATCGAAGAACACCTTGAACGAGATGCCGTGGTCAGGGCCTTTGCGGGCCGTGTAGCCGATCATGGAGAACAGCGCCTTGGCCAGGCGCCGCGGGTCGGTCTCCCCGGTCAGCGGGGCGTGGCTGACGACCTGCATCTCGAAGGCCATGCCCCATCGACCTCGGCGAGGCTCAAGCGTCTTTCGTTCCGATTTGCGCATAAGCCGTTATGGCAGGGGCAGCGAAACGACTCCCGGCGACCAGGTGCCGGGCGATACGGTTGCTACTGGTCGTTGGATCCGTCGCTGGACTGGGCGGCCTCGGCGGAGGAGGGGTCGAGGGGCTTCGGGGCGAGCTTGCGCTGCATGAAGTACGCCAGCGTGAGGAACAAGGCGCATGTGACCAGCAACGCGATGCTGAGCCAGCCGCCGTCGTCGAAGAACGTGTGGTGCCCGGAAGCGCCGCCATCGTCGGCGCCCTGTCCGGGTTCGGAGAATGCAAGATCGTGCTGCGTCTGCGTCTCGTTGCCGGAGGCGGGAGCGCTGTCGGCGGAGCCCTGCCCGCCGCTGTCCTGGGCGGCCGGGGCGCTTTCGTTTGCGGCGCGCAACTGCTCGTCCCCCCCGGGCACCTCCGTGTCGCTTGCCGAGTGCTCCGCGAGCCACCAGCCCAGCGCGCGGCCGAGCATGAAGACGCCTCCGCCGGCCGCGGCGACCGACAGCCCCAGGAGGAGGTTGAACGTCGTCGTGGCTTCGGGGTGCAGGATGCGCCGCCCCGTCCAGGTGAGCTCGTAGTAGATCCACTTGCGGCCTTCGTCGTCGCGCTTCTTGACGAGCCCGGCGGCGGTGAGGAGTTGCATGTGCTCGTGCACGGTGGCCTTGTTGAGGGCGAGGTCGCGCGACAGCTCCGTGAGCGTCTTGCGGCGCTCGTCCAGGGCCTTGAGGACCGTGAGCCGCGTCGAGCTCGCCAGGGCACGGAAGGTGTCCGCGTCGAGCGTGATCTTGGCCACGACCTCCATGCGGCTCCCCTTCAAGATAAGCGTTTGCCGGTGGTTGGGCCGTTTCCGACCCCTAGGGCAAGGCTCGTTTTTCCAGGAGAGGCGCTGGTGTCTTAGGCGGAGATGTCCACGGCCCGGAACCGCAGCGCCGGGATGCGCAGACCGTCCATGGCCTTGCCCTCGGTTCCGACGCCGTCGATGCGGAGGAGAAGGTCGGGCAGGTTGCCGCCCAGGGCGATCTCCCCACAGGCGCCAGCCACCGCCCCGTTCTTGATGCGCCACACGTTGGGCGCCGTGACGGAGAAGTCCCCAGTCGTCGCGTTGGCGGTGTGCGCCCCCAGCACGGATTCGACGAGGTAGCCGTCATCGACGCCGGACACGAGCGTGCTGGTCGGCCGCGACTTGGCGCTGGACAGGACCAGGTGGTGCGTGCCCGTTCCCGGGCGCGACTTGAAGCCACCGCGGACGGCGCTGTTGGTCGGCTTCGCGTTGTGCTCGTGCGCGTCCCAGGAGTCGTACAGGAAATTGCGCAGCACGCCGTCGTCGAGGATGCGCAACGGCTCCGTCGTCGGGAGCCCTTCGTCGTCGAACGGCGCGCCGCCGATGGCGCCCGGGAACATCGAGTCGTCGCGCAGGTCGAGCCCGCGCGCCGCGACGGATTGTTCAAGGCGTTCGCTCCACACCGTCTTGCCGCGGCGCGCCTCGTCGCCGGTGGCGGCGGCGATGGCGAGGTCGACGACGAGCTCGGCGACGGCTTCGGGGCGGAACACGATGTCGAGGCGGCCGCCGGTCGCCGGTTTCGGCCCGACGAGCGACTTGACGGTGTCGGCGGCCTCCATCGCGATGGCGTGGCCGTCGAGGCCGAAGCGGTGGCTGTCGCGGGACTCGGAGGCCGAGACGGAGCGCTCGCCGTCGGCGAGCACGAGGGAGCCGCCGCACGACATCTGCGTCCAGCGGTCCCAGCAGGCGACGCCCTCGGAGGAGGCGATGGCCATGTGGCCGGACTCGAGGTTGATGCCACCGCCGGCCAGGGTGGCTTTGGGCGCGCCCTCCTTCGCCCCGGCGAGCAGGTCGCGGGCCACGGCGATCGCGTCGTCGACGGAGAGCGCCGCGATGCGGTCGTCCCAGCGCCCGTCGAGCCGGCCCGCCTTGCCCGGCGACGGCAGCGAGTAGCCCTTGGCGGGCGCGTGCTTGGCCTGGGCGAGCGCTTGCGTGACGGCCGCGTCGACCTGGTCGGGCCGGGTGAAGTAGGCGAAGCCGACGCGGCCGTCGGAGACGAGGCGCACGGAGGCGCCGACGCCTTGGCTGGCGCCGGTGTTGGCGATGCGGCTGTTCTCCAGCTCGACCTGCAGCGAGGCGCCGCCTTCCCAGAAGGCCTCGGCCTGCTGCGCGCCGCGGGACATGGCGTGCTTGACGGCGCGTTCGGCCTCCGCCAGCATCGCCTCGCCCTGGCCGTCGGGGACGTTTGCACCCGACGTCGTCGGTTTGGCGCGCGCGGTCGTCATGCGCTTCCCCCGATCAAGCAGTCCTCGATGCGGACGAGGGGGCCGCCGTCGCAGACGGGGACCCATTGGCCCTTGCCGCAGTAGCCTGGATCGCCCATGCGCTGCTTGTTCCCGAGGGCCGAGATGCTGGTGAGCGTCGTGAGGATGTCGCCGGTAAGGCTGACGTCGCGCAGCGGGGAGGTGACCTCGCCGTCCTCGATGAGGTAGGCCTCCTGCGCGTTGAAGAGGAACGTGCCACGGGCCGTGTCGACCTGGCCGCCGCGCGAGCCCTTGCAGTACACGCCGTCCTTGATGCGCGAGAAGACCTCGTCCTCCGGCGTGTCGCCCGCCTCGATCAAGGTGTTGCTCATGCGCACGAGGGGGCGGCTGTGGAAGTCCTGCGCGCGAGCGGCCCCGTTGGGTTTGACGCCGAGGCCGGCGGCGTGCTGGCGGTCGGCGAGGTAGCCGACGAGCACCCCGTCCTCGAGGATGGGCTTGGACGCGCCGGCGACGCCGTTGTCGTCGAAGGGGAACGACCCGAACGCGCCGGGCACGGTGGAGTCGTCGCGGATGGAGAGGCCCTTGATGCCGAGCCGCTTGCCCATGCGGCCCTTGAAGCAGGATTCCCCGGCGGCGACGAGGTCGGCCTCCGAGGCGTGCCCGACCGCTTCGTGCGCGAAGACGCCGGCGAGCTCGGGGTCGATGACCACGGTGCGGCGGCCTCCCTTGGCTGCCGGGGCGCCCAACGCCGTGACCGTCGATTCGGCGGCGGCGAGCGCCTTGGAGACCGGGTCCTCGTCCGCGAAGAGCTCCCAGCCCTTCGTCGCGCCGACGCGCGTGCTGCGTCCGGCGAGGTGGCCGTCGCGCTTGGCGGTGAAGTGCGCCTGGGCGACGCTGCGCACCAGGCTCCAGTGCAGGTCCGTGCCTTCGCTCGTGAGCAGGTGCTTCGAGACGGTGGCGTCGGTGTAGGCCGTGGTGACGTTGCGGACCTCGGGGCTGAAGCGGACCGCCTTGTCCATGCGGCGCAGCAGGTCCACCTTCTCCTCGACGGGGACTCCGCGCGGGTCCTTCTTCGCCTTCCAGTCCACGCGCTTGCGCAAGGTCGGCGCATCGGCCAGGCGCACCGGCTCGACGACGTGGGCCGAGGCGGCCTTGGCAAGGGCGACGGCGCGTTCCAGGGCGTTGCGCCACGAGGCCGCCTCGAGGTCGTTGCTCGAAGCGAAGCCCCAAGCCCCTCCCACCAGGACGCGCAGGGCGAACCCGGTCTCCTGGCCGGAGACGAGGCCGCGCAGCTCGCCATCCATGATGCTGAGGCGGTTCTCCTCGACGGTCTCGACCCGGACGTCGGCGTAGCTGGCCCCAAGCCCCCGCGCCCGCTCGAGGGCCTGCTCCGGTTCCACGCCTCCTCACCCGCGTGCCAGGGTTAGCCGTTGTGGACGGAAACGAGGGATGCCCCATCCTCGAGCTTGACCTGTACGACGCTGTCGAACGACTCCTGCAGGCGCTCCAAGTGCGTCACGGCGAAGACCTGGCTGTAGAGGCCGGTCAGCCCACGAAGCGCCCCCAGAAGGGCGTCGCAGCGTTCCGTGTCGAGGCTGGAGAACACCTCGTCGAGGGCGAGGAAGCGGATCTCGGGGGCCCCAGACCGCGTCGCAAGGAGGCGGCTGATGCCGAGGCGGAGGGCGAGGTGTGCCAGGTCCTGCTCGCCTCCGCTGAAACGCTCGAGCGGGAGCAGCCGACCCCCGTCGCCCATGAAGACCTCGTACGAGTCGTCGAGGACGAGTTCGGTGTACCGTCCCTGGGTGAACATCGCGAGGAGCTGGCTTGCCTCCTGATTGATGGCCGGCGCCGTGCGCGCCACCAGATGCTCGCGGAACCGCTCCAACAACCCCCCGCCTGATGCGCCGACGATGGCGGTCCAACGCGCCAGCTCCTTCTGCAGCTCATGCAGGCGGGCGCGCGCCTGTCGGTCGCGGTCCTGGTCCGCCAGCGCGACGGCGAGCGCCTGCCCGGCGGCCTGCGCGGCCAGCAACGCAGCCGTGTGCGCCGAGCGAAAGCGGGCGAGGGCCGATTGCGCCTGCGTCGCGGCGACGCTCGCGTGAGCCAGCGCGGCGGCCGTGTCGGCTTGCGTCGCCAAGCGCAGCCGCAGGTCGGCCAGCTGCGCCGACGCGGCCTGCGATGCGCGCTCGGCCTCGGCCAGCTGCGGACGCAGGGCCGACAAGCGTGCGGCCGCGGCCTCCGCCTTCGCGAGCTCGATGCGGGCGGCGCGGCCGGCCTCCGCCTTGCGTTTGAGGTCGGCGACGTCGGCCATCGGCCCGGGGTCCGGCGGCAGGCCGTCGCGCAGCGCCGCGAGGGTCGCCTGGAGCCCGGCCGCGCGCTGCAAGGCCAGGTCGCGCCTGCGGACCAAGGCCTCGATGCGCTGGTCTTCCGCCTGCGCGGCCGCCAACGTGGCGCGGGCGGCGATGGCCTGCGCCCTCGTCTCGCGGATGGCCGCTTCGCCGCGCCCGATGGCCGCGCCCAAGGCGTCGAGCTTGGCGCGGCTGGCGTGGCGCTCCTCGTCCAGGTGCGCCGCGTCGACGGGCTGGCGGCAGGATGGGCAGGTGGCGGCGCCTTGCAGGCCTTCGAGAGCGGCGGCCTCCGCCTTGGCTTGGGAGAGGCGGTCGAGGGCCACGGCCTGCACGCGTTCGGCGCGCACGACGGCGGCGGACGCGGATTCGACCTGCAGGGCCAGCGGCGCGAGTTCGGGACGCGCAGGCAGGACCACGGCCTCTGTCTCGGCCAGCAGCGTCTGCAGCAGGGACTCCTCGCGGGCGATGCGGGTCTGCTGCGCCAGGCGCTGGGCTTGGACGAGGACGAGCCCCTGCATGGACGCCAGCTGCGTGGCCGCCTGCTCAAGGGCTTCGGCCTCGC
>JAXDQQ010000226.1:0-3184 GCA_034667805.1 Thermoplasmata archaeon
TGCCCTTGGCGTCCACGGGCTCCTACGTCGGCATCGCGTTGCTGAACCTGGGGGTCATCCATGACGCCTGCGACGGCGAGGTCGCCCGTTACCGCCTTCACAAGGGCCTGCAGGACACGCGGACCTACCGCGTCGGCATGTTCGCCGACTTCTGGGCCTTCGCGGTCCTCGTCCAAGCCAGCCTGCCGGTGGCCCTCGGCGTCGTGGCGTGGCGCAACGGGTTCTCCTGGATGCTGGCCGCGTTGGGGGCGGCGGCCGCCTTCGTCCTCCTGGCGTCGTACGTCGCCGGCTTCGCCCGGGCCGCGTACTGGCCGGAGCTGCGTTCCACCGTGCGCGAGGAGTCGTTCAGCTTCGCCGCGGGAGGCGGCCCCCTGCTGCGGACGGCGCGCAAGGCCTACTTCTGGGTCTTCGAGACGGCGATGTTCACCTTCCACGCCTCGGTCGTCCTTGTCGCCTGGTCCATCGTGGGCGGCACTCCCCCCTGGGTGCTTGCGTACGTCGCTTTCGTGGGGGCCGGGGTGTTGGCGGCGTTCCTGGTGGCCACGGTGCAGACGCTGCGCACGTTCGATCATGTGGCCGATTGAACAAGCAGGGCCCGTTCGGTTCCCCGAGCGAGGTCCAACCGCTTTCCGGCGTCGTCGGCGTCGGCGTGGGCGTCGTGCTCTTCGACCTAGTCCTCATGGAAGTGGTTCCTGGCAGCGCGGAGCGCCGCCCGGCGCGCTTCGCGCGCCGATTCTCCAAAGTCTTGGGCTCGAAGCCGCAGGCGTCGTCGGAGGAAGAGGTCAACACCGCATGAAGCAGGAACGGCGCCGCGGTCCCTGCTGAACGAAGCGCTAGGACCGCAAGCAAGTGCAATCCCAGCCCCGGAACCGGGTGGATCCGGCCAGGTTCGGTTGGGTCGGCATCCCAAAACGGCCAAATGGGTCGCCCCAGTGGGTTTCGACGATGGCGGACGTCAAGGTGAGCGTCGTGCTCACCACCCTCAACGAGGGCAAGAACCTCCGCCACCTGCTGGACTCCCTGGTCCATCAGGAGAGCCTCCACGAGGTCGTCCTGGTCGACGCCGGCTCGGAGGACGACACCCTGGCGGTCGCCGAGTCCTACCGCCGCCGCTTCCCCCACTTCACGGTCATCCGGCAGCCGTCGCGCCGCGGCGAGGGTCGCAACGTCGGCGCCCGGCAGGCCACCGGCGACCTCCTGGCCTTCATCGACGGCGACTGCGTCGCCAACGCGTTCTGGCTGCGCCGCATGGCGCGCGCCTGGGACCGCGACCCCAACCGCGTGGTCGCCGGCAAGACCGACTACACGGGGTACTGGGCCTTCACGAAGCTGCACCGCGTGGAATTGCCGCACAAGGGGCAGGACACGACGTGGCCGAGCTGCAACCTCGGCTACCCGCGCGGCCTGTTCGAGCGCCTCGGCGGCTTCGACCCGACGTTCGTGACGGCGGAGGACATCGACCTCAACCTGCGCGCCGTCGCGGCGGGCGCCAAGATCGTGCACGAGCCCGACGCCATCGTGTACGCCAAGGCGCGCGACTCCATCACGGGTTTCCTGCGGCAGGCCTACTGGAACGGCTACGGCCGCAAGCAGCTGACGGCCAAGCACGGCAAGCTGTGGAGCCAATACTCCTTCCGCCAGATGACGCGCTCCATCGGCGGGCTGTGGGGCACGATGCGCATGGTGGCGGCGATGATCGGCTACCTCGACGCCAAGATGGGCCGGAAGGCTCCCCGATGAGCCCGGCGCGCAAGCCTACAAAGGCCCAGGCGGCAGCGTCCAACAAGGACGGGCGTCTCAAGGTCACCGTCGTCATCCCGACGCTCAACGAGGAGGGTGGCATCGGCCCCACGCTCGACTCGATCGACCGCGCCGCGTTCAAGGCCAAGGGCTGGGACCTCGACTTCCTCGTCGTCGACGGCGCGTCCAAGGACCGCACGAAGGACGAGGCCGAGAAGCGCGGCGCGCGCGTGGTGATCGAGCCGCGCAAGGGCTACGGCCGCGCCTACAAGCGGGGCTTCGCGGAGGCCACCGGGGACGTCCTGGTCACGGGCGACGCCGACGGCACCTACCCGTTCGACCGCGCCCACGAGTTCGTGCAGACCCTGGTCGATGGCGACCTCGACTTCGTCAACGGGGACCGCTACGGCAACCTGGAGAAGGGCGCCATGAGCGCCAAGCACCGCTTCGGCAACTGGGTGCTCTCCAGCACGGCGCGCGCCCTCTTCGGCATCCGGCTGCGCGACTCGCAGAGCGGCATGTGGGTCATCCGCCGCTCGGCCTTGCCCAAGCTCGACGTCGAGCGCATGGCGGAGGGCATGGCGTTCAGCCAGGAGATCAAGATCGAGGCCATCCGCCGCCTGGGCGGGCGCTTCAAGGAGATCCCGGCGGGGCTGCGCCCCCGCATCGGCACGCCGGTGCTGGCCAGCTGGCGCGACGGGCTGGGGAACCTCAAGGCCCTCTACGCGTGGCGGTTGAAGCGTCGCTGACGCCGCCCCGACCACCTGACGAAACAAAGAAACGCACTGAACCCACCGAACGACGGTTCAGTGCATTCTGTGAGTTCTTTGTTTCGTCGGAGCGGCCCGGACCGCGCCGGTCAAAGCCCTCCAGTCCGCTTGACGCCCGATGCCCGACCTGCTCGACCTGGAGAAGGCCAAGAAGGAGCTCGACTCCAAGGACCTCCTCACCATCGAGCGCGAGACGGCGCTGACGTGGGGAGGCCGCGCCGCCGCCAGCTACGTCAACGTCGTCGAGGAGGAGGACCACGCCGAGCAGATGCGGTCCTTCTGGGAGGGCGAGACCTACCGCGCCGAGGCCGTGGAGCACGCTGCCATGACGGAGGACGCCCGCTTCGTCGAGCGGCTCACCGTGGAGATCGAGGGCCACCGCGCCAAGGCCCGCGGCCTCCTGCTCGCCGCCGGGCACGCGTTCGTGGCGGGCAACCGGACTCCGAAAGCCATGCGCGGCGAGCGGCCCCCCGTGGCGAAGGCCATGACCTGGGAACGGGTCGACGACGACGCGCCGCACGAGCCGGCGAAACAGGCCAAGCCGGCTAAGGGCCCCATCGTGTCGCGGCCTTCGGCGAGCACGCCCGGGCTTGGGCGGCGGCCTGAGAACGAGAACCGTTTGGCGTGACCCGGCGGGGTGGTCGGGGACGCGGACACCCTTAAGCCGTCCTCCA
>JAXDQQ010000227.1:0-6339 GCA_034667805.1 Thermoplasmata archaeon
CCGCCCATCGTCGCCAGGGCTTCCTGCATCGTGAGCCCGCGGCCGAGGAGCTCGCCGACGCGGCGGTTGCGGCTGTGCTGGCTGGTGGCCGTGGCGATGAGGTCGCCCAGCCCGGACAGGCCGGTGAAGGTCTCCTTGCGGGCGCCGTGCGCGACGCCGAAGCGCACCATCTCGTCGAGGCCGAGGGTGATGACGGCGGACGTGGAGTTGTCGCCGAAGCCGATGCCCTTGGTGACGCCGGCGGCCAGCGCCGTGATGTTCTTCAGCACCCCGCCGAGCTCGACGCCGACGAGGTCGCGGCGCGGGTAGGCCTTGAACCAGTCCGTGGTGAAGACGTCACACAGCAGGTTGAGCGCCGAGGCGTTCTTGCTGGCGATGACGGTGGCCGTCGGCATGCCGCGGGCGATCTCCTCGGCGTGGTTCGGGCCCGACAGGCTGGCGATGGGGACGTTGGGCCCGAGGACGTCGGTCAAGACCTCGCTCATGCGGCTGTAGGTCGAGTGCTCGATGCCCTTGGCGACGTTGAGGACCTTGGCTCCCTTGGCCAGGTGCGGCTTGAACTCGGTGGCGGTCTCGCGCATCGCCTGGCTGGGGACGGCGGCCACGACGACCTCGGCGTCCTGCACGGCGTCCTGCTGGCTGCTGGTGATCCAGACGTTGAGGGGGAGCTTGACGCCGGGGAGGTACTTCGTGTTCTCGCGGGTGTTCTGCAGCGTCTGCGCCAGGTCCGGGTTGCGGCACCACAGGCGGACCTCGAGGCCGTTGCGGGCCAACAGGTAGGCAAGGCAGGTGCCGAACCCCCCCGAGCCCACCACGGCCACGGGAACATCGTGCTGCCCTTCGATCACGGCCCGCTTCCCACTCCAGGCCTCCATAAAAAGGCCCCTGCCGCGGAATCGGCGATCGTCGGCGCCTGGAGGCCGACGGCAAGAACGCTTTTGCAGGACCCCCGGCTCGCGCCGTCGATGCGCGTCACCGTCCTGGTGCCTCTCCTCGTCCTGCTCGCCGCCGGCCTGGCCGGCTGCAACGGCAGCGGCGAGGACCTGGTCAAGAACGACTGCACCGACCACCCGAACTACGGCAAGGGCAACCCCCACGTCGTCCTCAACACGACGATGGGCGACATCACCGCCGAGATCTTCGTCGACAAGGTGCCCAACACGGGGATGAACTTCGTCAAGCTCGCCGAGTCCGGCGTCCTCGACGGCTCGCCGTTCCACCGCATCATCACGGACTTCATGATGCAGGGCGGCGACTTCACAAACAAGAACGGCACGGGCGGAGTGGCCGCGGGCGACTGCGCGAACGCCGAGGGCAACATCGCCGACGAGTTCCGCGCCGACCTGCGCCACGACAAGAAGGGCACCCTCAGCATGGCCAACACTGGCCAGCCCAACTCCGGATCGAGCCAGTTCTTCATCACCTTCGTGCCCACGCCGCACCTGGACGCCTACAACACGGACGGGACCCTGAAGGCGTGCGGCCAGCCGCGCGTCAGCTGCCACGCCGTCTTCGGCCAGGTCACGGCGGGCCTCGACGTCCTCGACAAGGTGAACGGGAACGCCGCTAGCCAGAGCGGGGCTCCTCGGACCCCCGTCACGCTGGTCAAGGCCACCGTCGTGTGGCCGTAGCCCATCCACTCAACACCGCCGGCCCTGCCCTCACCCGGATGACGACGCCCTACCTCCGTGGGGAAACCCGTCGTGTGATTCTCGGAGCTGGGGCCGGCGGAAACTCCTTCTCCGTCGGCCAAGTCGGCGGACGCAAGACTTGCCCCTGCTCGCAGCCCTGGGAGGCCGCCCTACCGCGGTGGGGACGAACGGCCGGTGAACCGGGACGCCGGGGCGGTCTACACTTTCCAACGCTGGCCCCCCGACGGCCGCGGCCGAAACCTTGACCTCGGCGTCGGGCGTTGCCTGCCGCATGGCCAAGGCCGTCAACGGCTGGAAGACCTGTTCCCGGGGCCACAAGTGGCGCGGGGCCGGAAGCTGCCCCACCTGCTGGCCGGGCGGAGCGAAGAAACGCAAGGCGTCCTCCAAGTGAGCCTCCTGTAGCGGGCCCGCAACCATCATAAGGCACCCCCTTGTCGCGCGACTTGCACGGGCCCACCGGCCCACGTGAGTCCCATGGGAACCGGAACCCCCTCCAAGCGCGGCGGCCGCCGCACGCACATCACCTGCCGCCGCTGCGGCCGGCACGCCTACCACCTGCAGAAGAAGACGTGCGCGTCCTGCGGCTACGGCGCCACGGCGAAGCTCCGCTCCTACAACTGGGCGAAGCTCCACTAGACCCGCCGCCTCCGGGCCGCGGCCTCTTCCTTCCCTCTCCCTTTTGTTGGCCATCCCTCTAGCGACGGCTGCGCAGAGGTAGCCAAGTCTGGTCAAAGGCGCTGGACTTAGGATCCAGTCCTTCGTGGTTCCCAGGTTCGAATCCTGGCCTCTGCATTGGAGGTTGGAGCTAGCGACAAGCTCCATTGCACGAGCGAAGCGAGCGGACCCTGCTGCCGTGGTAACGGCCGCCCGGGTTGCTTTCCCGCGCCCGTGGCCGGACCGCCGCGCTCTTGTCCCGGCCTGGCCTGCCCAGCGCGTGTCCGAGGAGCCCCGCGTCCGCCGCCGGCAGCGCCTGCGCGAGAAGGAGACCGCCGAGTTGCGCGCCAAGGTCGCCGCCGCCACCGGGGCCCCGCTCTGGAAGGAGACCGCCGCCGTCGAGGAGGCGGAGTTCCTCGAGCGCAAGGTCGTCGTCGTGGACAACCAGGTGCTCGGCCTCATCGACAACGGCGAGCCCCTGCTCACGGTCCGCGGCCTGCTCGCGCATCGGCCGACGCTGCGCTACGTCACCGTCGACATGGGCGCCGTCAAGTTCGTCGCCAACGGGGCCGACATCATGGCGCCCGGCATCGTCGAGGCCGACCCCGCCGTCAAGGAGGGCGACTGGGTGTGGATCCGCGACGAGCGCAACAAGCAGCCGCTCGCCGTCGGCCGGGCCTTGGTCGCCGGTCCCACGATGGTCCGTGGCAAGGGCAAGGCCGTCAAGTCGCTGCACCACCTCGGCGACAAGCTGTGGGCGGCGACGGCGGAAGGCGCGTAAGCTTCGTTTCTGCTCTTGGCGCCCATGGGCCTGGGTTCCATCGGAAGAAAAGGTAGCGCTTAAATCTCCGGTCCGTGGTCGACAGATGGGATGCACCAATGGGATTGAAGTCGCTCTTTGCGCCGAAGCAGGTCCAGAAGCCGTCGGTCGGGGCCGACTACATCGACCTCGAGGAGTACACGCAGGGCTCCGAGATGTTCGACGCCACGGCCAGCATGACCGTCCGCGTCGCGGAGATCCTCAAGTACGACGACCTCCGGGACTTTGCCAACTACGTCTACCAGGGCAACATGCTCCTGCTGGACTTCTCCGCCATCGCCGGCGACGAGATCATCCTCCGCCGCGTCACGGGCGACCTGAAGAAGCTCGTCGCGGACATCAACGGCGACATCGCCGGCCTGGGCAAGACGATGCTCATCATCGCCCCCACCGGCGTCAAGATCGACCGCCACAAGCAGCGCGGCGCCAAGACGTTCTGAGCCTTCGCTCACGTCCTCTTCCTTCCTTCTCCCTCGATTTTTTCGTCCTCGCTTGTGCGGAACGCAGATTCCGCAGAACCTTTGGAGGCCGCAAGGGCACGGCCGGGCAGAAGCACTTGGCCACCCGCCGTAATTCCGCAGATTCGGTTGGACGCCAGGATTGGGCGATTGGGCGACTTTCCAAGTCCACGCAATCGCAATGCAATCGGCTCAATCTGCGGGATTACGGCGGACGCGCGCTATCCTTTGCCTGGCCGATGATAGCGGCCCCCACCCCAGATTCTGCGGAATCTGCGTTGGCCCACACTGGCCGCGAGGACTAGCTCAGAACGGCCTGCGCCCGCTTGGCCCGCCGCTTCGGCGCGTCCTGCACGATGGCCTTGCCCAAGGCCGAGCAGATGAGCCCCGCCGCGAACTGCCCCGTCGTGTTGCCGGTGTCCAGGAGCGGGTTGACCTCGACGAACTCGAGGCTGCCGAGGACGCCGGAGTCGGCGAGGATCTCCATCGCCAGGTGCGACTCGCGGTACGTCAGGCCGCCTTCGACGGTGGTGCCGGTGCCTGGGGCCCAGCGCGGGTCGACGACGTCGAGGTCGAAGGAGAGGTGCGTCTCGTCGGTGCCCTTCGTGGCGCGCTGCAGGGCCTCGTCCATCACGGCCTGCATCCCGAGCTCGTCGATGTCGCGCATCGTGTAGTAGGTGACGCGGGAGTCGTTGAGGACGTTGGCCTCCTCGCGGTCGACGGAGCGCAGGCCGATGAGCACGACGTTCTTGGCGTCAAGCTTGGCGCCCTTGGAGTCGAAGTCGGCAAGGCGCGTGTGGCCGAGGCCGAGGATGGCGGAGACCGGCATGCCGTGGATGTTCCCGGACGGGCTGGTCTCCGTGGTGTTGAAGTCGGCGTGCGCGTCGAACCACAGCAGGCCTCGACGCTTGGTGATGCGCGACAGCCCGGCATGCGTGCCGATGGCGATGGAGTGGTCGCCGCCCAGGATGATGGGCGTGGCGTTGTCCTTGCGCGCCTTCTCGACGCGGTCGGCCAGGTCCTTGCAGGCCGCGAGCACCTCGTCGACGTACTTCAGCTTCGCATCCTTGGGCTTGCGTTCCTCGGGCTCGACGGTGAAGACGTTCCCGCCGTCCTGGACCTTGTAGCCGAGGTCGACGAGGCGGGCGTGCAGGTTCGCGGCGCGGATGGCCGACGGGCCCATGTCCACGCCACGCCGGCCGGCGCCGAGGTCCATGGGGACGCCGATGATGCGGACGGTGGATTGGACAGGCATGGCGGAACGCCTACGTCCATGGGCTACATGTGGATGGCGGGTGGGGCCTCCAGGAAGGCTACGCTAGACAAATCGGCTTCATCGACGGCAATCGGCTGAATCCGCTAGGGTGGCAGCGGGTGCTCGCCGTCGCCCGTGAAGGTCCACCCGTCGCGGGGCAGGAAGTTGTGGAAGACGGCGATGAAGACGTCGATCGCCTGGTCGAACTGCAGCCCGACGGGGGCAGGGTCGAAGGGCCGAGCCCAGAAGCTGTAGCTCACGGCGTCGGCGGACAGGTTGTCGCCCGTCGCGTTGGCCCGCGCCACGATCGGTGAAGCGCCTTCGAAGCAGGCCGTCTGCACCTCCTCGTCCCCGTCGAACGTGCCGCCGCAGCCCGCCCCGATCTCCCCCAGGGGTTGCGTGGCTTCCCAGACCAGCTCCGTCTGCGCGATGGTGCCTCCCGGGGTGATGTCGCTGCGGAAGACGTAGTTGCCCTCTCCGATGAGGTTCCCGATGGAGACGCCTCCGCCGAAGACGCCGGGGACCGTGGCCCAGACGGCGCCTGTGAGGTGGATCTTGGCGCTCAGCATCTCGACGAAGGGCGTTGCCTGCGGGATGCGGGCCAGGAGGATCCGCACGGCCTCGGGTGCGTCCACGCCGGCGACGACGTCGACGGACTGCTGGACCTCGACGTAGCCGTCGAGGCTGGCCTGGAGGAAGTAGGTCCCCGCGTCGAGGTCGGCGAACGCGAAGGCCCCGGCCTCGCTCGTCGTCGTGTTGCGTCCGTCCGGCAAGGTCACGGACGCGCCGGCCAGCGGGGCGAGGGCCTCGTCGACGACGAAGCCGCGGATGACGCCGGTGGTCGCCGTGGCCTCGACCGCCAGGTCCTGCGCCGCCTGCTCGGCCTCCTTGATGGTGGCGGGTTGGTCGCCGTCGGCGCCGCCCGAGCAGCCGGACAGCACGGAGGCCATCACGGCCAGGGCCAGAAGACCAAGGAGTCGCATCGAACGGCCAGCCGCCATCGTCGATAACACCCTTGCCGTGGAAGGCGAGGTCGGACGGCGCTCAGGGAAGCCGACGCCGACCGGCGAAACCCTCGTCGAGCGGATGCCAGAACTCCACGTCGGCCTCGCCGTCGCGCCAGCACAGGTAGGCGGGCCGGTCCCCGAGCCGTCCGCGGAAGTCGACGAGGCCCTGGTCGATGTCCTTGACCTCGACGCCGAGCTGGTGAAGGCCGAGGACGGCCTGCTCAAAGGCCGAGCGGGCGGCGTGGTAGGCGTCCCAGAAGCCGCGGAACTCGTGGTGGCCGGGCGAGGCCGGGGCGAGGACCTGTTCGCCGTGAACGATGCGCAGGTCATTGAGCTGCTCCTCGGCGGCGCGCATGGCGACGAGGTGGCGGCGCGCGTCGGCCAGGCGCGTGCGCACCTCGGGCAGGGCGGCGCGCGCCGTCTCGAGCGTCCAGTCGCCCGGGTGGGGCATCGAATGGCCCACGAGGGCGCCCCCTTGAACGTGCCGGCACGC
>JAXDQQ010000228.1:0-5084 GCA_034667805.1 Thermoplasmata archaeon
AGGACCACAACTCGATGGGCTCCATCTCCGCCCTCAAGCTGCTGCAGGTGCTGCGCAACGCGCGCTCCGTCGTGGCCATCGAGGCCTTGTGCGCGGCGCAGGCCGTCGACTTCAAGGCGCCGCTCAAACCGGGACTCGGCTCGGCGGCGGCGCACAAGGCCATCCGCGCGGTCATCCCGAAGCTCGACCGCGACCGCATCCTCTCGGACGACATCGCCGCGATGGAGAAATTGCTGGTGGCTGGGACCTTGCGCGAAGCAGTCGACAAGGCCGGCGTCAAGCTATCCTAGCCGACCGACGAACCACCGATGACACCGATTGCACCGATTCGAATCGGTGGGCATCGGTGGAATCGGTGGTTGGGCCGTCGTCAGGCGCGCGGGACGAGCTTGCCGTTCAGGACCACGTGCGTCGCCGTGTTGCGGCCGAGCTCGTAGATCCAGCGCTCCAGGTTCGGCACGTCGTGGATGACGAGGTTCGCCACCTTGCCGACCTGCAGGCCGCCGACGTGGCGGCCGACGTCGAGGGCCTCCGCCGCGTTCCAGGTGACGGCCGTGAGCGCCTGCGCCGGCGTGAGCCCCATCGCGTAGCACGCGAGCTGCGCCGCGAACTGCAGGCTGGTGACCGGGTTGTTCGGGTTGTGGTCGGTGGCCACGGCGACGGGCACGCCGGCCTCGAGGAGCTTCTTGGCGGGCGCCCAGCGCGGCTTCATCATCGTCAAGGGGACGCTCGGGAGCAGCGTTGCGATGGTGGCGGTCTCGGCGAGCGCCTGGATGCCTTCGTCGGAGACGTCGAGGAGATGGTCGGCGGAGAGGGCGTTGACGCGGCCGGCAAGCTGGGCGCCGCCGGTGTTGACGATCTCATCGGCGTGAACCTTGACCTGGAAGCCCAATTCCTTGGCGCGGCGCAGGACCTTCTCGCCTTGCTCGAGGGTGAAGACGTCCTTTTCCACGAAGACGTCGCAGATGCGCGCGACCTCCTGCGCCTGCACGGCGGGAAGGATCTCGTCGACGACGAGGTCGACGTAGGCGTCGGCGCGGCCCTTGTACTCGTCGGGGACGGCGTGGGCGCCGAGGAAGGTGGAGACCAAGGCGACCCCCGTCTTCTTGGCCAGGCGGGGGTTGACCTCCAGCATGCGCAGCTCGGTCTTCTTGTCGAGCCCGTAGCCCGACTTCGACTCGACGGTCGTCGTGCCGTTGTGGACCATCTGGCGCAGGCGGACGAGGGCCTGCTCCTCCAGTTCGGTGTCGGAGGCGGCCCGCGTTGCGCGCACCGTCTCCATGATGCCTCCGCCGCGCGCCAGGATCTCCATGTACGACCTGCCCTGCAGCTTCTCCTTGAGCTCCCGGCTGCGGTCGCCGGCGTAGACGAGGTGCGTGTGCGAATCGACGTAGCCGGGCGTCACCAAGCGCCGCTTGGCGTCGAGGCTCGTCGTGGCCGTCCCGCGGAAATCGGGGTCGGGGCCGACCCAGGCGATGCGGCCGTTCTTGATGGCCACAGTCCATCCGGCCTCTAGCCCGACATCGTTGGCGAAGTTGCCGTCGCGGGCGCCGGCCGGGCCGTCGAGGGTGGCTACCGTCGCCTTGCGCACGACCAGGTCGTAATCGGTCTCGGCGGGCCTTGCCACAGGCCGGCGACCTTGGGGGTGGCCATAAGTGTAAGCTGCGCCAGGGCCGCGACCGAAACAGGGATTTGCACGAATGGCTCGAAGGCCACGCACCCTGGGTTCGTTCCCATTCATGCAATCCCTGTTCGGAGGGTCGTCGGTCGTCGGTCCGCCCAGCTTTTGAACGAGGGCGCCGGTCCGCCGACCGTGCCGTTCGTCCGTTCCCCCGCCCGCTTCCCCGAGCGGACGCCGGCACCGGACGACCCCCGGTTCCTCGACCTCTTCGTGGACCACCCGGCGGATGCGGACCTCGTGTTGGCCGGCGTGCCTTACGACGGCGCCGTCATCGGGCGCAAGGGCTGCAAGGACGGACCGACGGCCATCCGCGAGGCGTTCCGCTACCTCGGAGGCTGGGACGCCGACCGCGGCGTCTCGCTCAAGGGCCTGCGCATCCACGACCTAGGCGACGTCCAGCCGATCGAAGGCGACACATTCGCCACGCACAAGGCCGTCCTCGCCACCCTTGCGAAGGCCTTCACGAAGAAGCAGGCCTTGGTCGTCCTCGGCGGCGACAACTCGCTCTCCTACGCGACGTTCCGCGCCCTGCACGCGGCGCACGGCGGCAAGTGGGGCGTCGTCGTCCTCGACGCGCACTACGACCTGCGGCCCTACGAGGGCCAGCCGTCGAGCGGCACGCCCTACCGCCGCATCCTCACCGAGGTCGATGGCAAGCCGGTCAAGGGGCCCAACCTCGTCGAGGTCGGCATCCGTCCGTACGCCAATGCGCCTTCGCTCGCGGCGTTCGCCCGCGAGAACGGCGTCCGCGTCATCCCGATGGGCGACGTCCGCTCGCGCGGCATGGACGAGGTCGCCGAGGAGGCCCTGCACCTCGCCGGCGACGGCGTCGACCACCTGTTCCTCTCGGTGGACATCGACGGGCTGGACCAATCGATCGCGCCCGGCTGCTCCGCCCCCGGCTCCGGCGGCCTCACGTTCGAGGAGGCCCGGGTCTTGGTCGAGACGGTCGCCTCGGACAAGCGCTGCCGCGGCATGGACGTCGTCGAGGTCGCGCCCAACCTGGATCCGACGGGCAACACCGCGCGCGTCGCCGCCCAACTGGTGGCCCACTTCGCGGGCGCGGTCCACTCGCGCGCCCGCTGACGCCCACTGGCCACGGATTGCACGGAAGCACCGAACCGAGTTCCGGGGAATCCGTGAAATCCGTGGCCCGGTGGGTCACTTCGAGCGGAAGTACGTCCGGAACCCCGCGTGAAGCACGGAGTCGGGCAGGAGGCGCTTGGCGACGTTGGCCGCCTTGGCGTGGAAGGGCGCGAAGTTGTGGAAACGCGGCGACTGCGACGCGCACGCCTTGACGATGAGGCGCGCGATGACCTTCGGGTGCGCGCCGTGGTCGCCGGCGCGCCGCTTGGCCCAGCGGCGGTAGAAGGCCGCATAGGGGCTGCCGCGCGGGTCGGTCACCGTCGCCAGGGTCTCGGCCGAGGAGCGGGCGCCGAACTGCGTCTTGATGAAGCCGGGCTCGACGAGGAGGGCGCGCACACCGAAGGGACGCACCTCGACGTCCATCGACTGCGTCATGGCGCGCAGGGCGAACTTCGTGCCGCAGTACGCTCCCATCATGGGGACGGCGATGTGGCCGGCGACGGAGGCGACGTTGACGATGCGGCCGCTGCCCTGCTTGCGCATGGTGGGCAGGACGAGGCGGGCCAGCTCGTTGGGCGCGAAGACGTTCGTGTCGAACATGCGCTCGAGGAGCCCATGCGTCGACTCCTCCATCGCGGCGACGGCTCCCCAGCCGGCGTTGTTGACGAGGGCATCGATGCGATGGTGGCGCGCCAGGAGGCCCTCCACCACGCGGCGGCGGTCGGCGCCGTTGGTGACGTCGAGCACGTCGGTCTCGACCTCGCCGGGCACGGCCAGGTCCGCGATCGCCTCGGCCTTGCGCGCGGTGGCGACGACGAGGAACCCGGCCTTGCGCAGGTGGGTGACGGTCTCGCGGCCGATGCCAGTGGAGCACCCGGTGACCAGGGCCACCGGCCGTGGGCGCGCTTCGACGGAATCGTGCATGTTGGCCATGGCAGGTCGCTCAGCGCCGCGCCGCTTTTGGCGGTGCCGCTTGCCGGACGTCCTCCGGCTCGGCGGCGTCCGCGGGGGGAAGCCGCCGCAGGTCGGCTTGCGCGATGCGGACCGTGTCCCAGACGGCCCAGGCCAGGCCGATCGCCCCGGGGACGATGAGCGGCCACGCGCCGAGGACGAAGAGCGCCATCTGGATGGCCCCGTTGCGCCGCAGCGTCGTGTGCGCGTTGCGCCAGCCGGCGAGGATGGCGCCGAGCCCCGGCAACGGGACGACGTTGAGGATGGCCGCGGCCGTGCGCTCCCACGGGCGCAGCAGGAGCCGCAGGCGGGCCATCGCTCCGTCGAGCCGCCGCGGCGGGGAAAAGGGTTGGGAAGCCGAACGCGGCCGACCGACGCGACGCCGCGCGCTAGGTGAAAGCCGCGATGAAGCTGCCCACGACGATCCAAAACAGGAGGGCCAAGGCCAGGGTGACGATGCCGAGCACCAGGCCGGTGATCGCCATGCCCTTGCCTCCGAACTCGTCAGGCTTCTTGTTGGCCTGGCCGATGGCGACGGCTCCCAGGATGACGGCGAGGAGCGCCATCGGGAAGCCCGTGAACCAGCCGACGACGGGAATCCAGCCGATGAGGACGGACAGGATGCCGAGGACCATGGAGGCCACGGCCATTCCCTGTTTCTTGTGCGCGGCGGGTTGGCGGTAGGCGGGTGCGGGCGTGGCGTAGGCCATGGGTTCAGGGGTCATCGGAAGCAACCAGCCGCCGGAGCGGCGCCAGCCATTCCCCGGCGGGGTTCTTGAACCTGCGGAAGCCGCGGACGGGCGGACGCGGGGCCACTCTACTTCTTCGAGGCCTTCTTCGCGGACTTGGCGGCGGCCTTCTTCGGGGCGGCCTTCTTGGCGGCCGCCTTCTTGGGGGCGGCGGCCTTGGCAGCGGGAGCGGAGACCGGGGTCGGTTCGGGTTCGGCAACCGGCGTAGGGACTTCGGTCAGGTGCGTGGCGGACGCCTTGAAGATGCGGACGCCGTCGATGACCGACCAGACGTACACGATGATGGTCCAGAACAACAGGAACTGGACGATGCCGACGATGATCGTCTTTCGGACCCCGCTCACGGCGCCGGCGATGATGCTGCCCACGCCGGGGACGAGGATGTTGAACACGAGGGCCAGGATGCCCCACGGCTTGCGTTCCACGGTCGGCACGTCGAAGAATCCCATGGTTGACCGGACGTCCCAAGGTGGCTTTCGATAAAAAGAGGTCGCGTCAGAAAGAAGCTGGCTCCAGGAGGCACGAACCCCCAACCCTCTTATCGCACCCCTTTGTCCCGCGCCCAAGGACCTTGCTGCGGCAGGGACCTGGCTGGCGACAAAATGAACCTCTTCGAG
>JAXDQQ010000229.1:0-11088 GCA_034667805.1 Thermoplasmata archaeon
TCGAGGTGCGCGTCGAGGTCGAGCCGGGGGACCCGTGGCCCGACGCCGAGAAGCTCGTCTGGTGGGTCTGTCCCGAGACGAAGGACGGGGAAATCGTCGGGCCGACGTAGGGAGCCGGGGCTGCAACTCGCTGCGGTAACTACAAAGCAAGGAAGCCCTCGGGAAACGCATGCCCAACGGCACCATCAAGAAGCTTGTCAGCGACCGCGGGTTCGGATTCATCCTCCCCGAGGGAGCCGCCCCCACGGGCGCGGACCTCTTCTTCCACCGCGCCGACGTCGGCGGGGCCGGCTACGACGCGCTGCGCGAGGGCCAGAAGGCCACGTACGAGGTCGGCAAGGACGAGCGCCGCGGCACCCCCAAGGCCATCAAGGTCCAGGTCGTCGCTTAACCGATCCAGCCGAGCTGGACGGGATTCAGCCGATCGCCCTTGCGGTGAATCGGCTGAATCCGGCCCGAATCCGTTGAATCAGCTCATTGCTGCCAGTTGTACCGGCAGGTCCGGCACACGTAGCGGTTGAGCAGGACGCGCATCTCGACGGAGCGCGAGTCGCAGCGCGGGCAGCGGAAGTAGACGAACGACGCCTTCTTCGGGTTGCCCTTGCGCGAATGCTTCGTCTCGCGCTGCAGGTGCTTCTGGCAGGCCGGGTTGATGCAGTAGAAACGCTTCCCGTCGTCGGTGACGTAGCAGCCCAGGGAGGCGCAGACCGGCGGCAGCTTGGTGCCGAAGTACTTGTCGACCTTGACGCCGCCGAAACCCTTCGGCGCGGAGCCCGGCGGCATGTTCCGCGTGCGGCTGATGGCGTCCTGCAGGAGCTTTCGGGCGCGGGACAGGCGGTCCTCGTCGCCCGCCTCTGGCGCGTCGGCCATCGCGTGCGCAAGCAGCGTGAGCGGGCCGGCCAGCGGGCGCTGCCGCGCGCGGCGGCGGCCGGGGACCAGGATGGGCTGGGCCAGGGGCCGGGCCAGTCGGGGGCTCATGCCTTCGCCTTCTGCGCCAGGCCCTCGCCTGGCACCGGCACCGGGTCGCCGCGGACGGGGACCTCCACCGCGAAGAAGTCGTCGGCGACCTCGACGTGCGGGAAGACCGCCTTGGCCTCGTCGAGGACGGGGCGTGAGTCCTTGTGGCGCGGGCTGATGTGCGTGAGCACCAGCTTCCGGGCTTTGGCCTTGGCGGCCAAAGCTGCTGCTTCGGCCGCCGTCATGTGGCGGTTCTCCCGCGCCTTGCCGACGAGGTCCTGGGTGTAGGTGGCCTCGCAGATGAACAGGTCCGCGTCGACGGCCGCCTCCAGCACGCCGAGGCAGGGCTGCGTGTCGCCGGAGTAGACGATGCGCCGGCCCGGGCGGGCCGCGCCGAGGACCTGGCCTGGCGTGAAGGTGCGGCCGTCCTTGGTCGTGACCGTCTCGCCCCTTTGCAAGCGGCCGAAGAGGGGACCCTCCGGGATGCCGAGGGCGAGGGCCTTGGGCTTGTCGAAGAACCCGGGGCGGTCGGGCTCCTGCAGGGCGAAGGCGAGGTTGTCGATGCCGTGGTCGCCCTGGTAGGCGGTGACCGTGTAGCCATCGCGCTCGACCACGTCGCCGGGCTTGAGCTCCAGGACGTGGATGGGGAACTCCTTCGGCCAGCCGCGCAGCTCGCGCCACGCCGCCACCATCCGTGCGAGACCGCGCGGGCCGTACAACCAAAGGGGGCTGGTGCGCTCGTTGAGAGCCATCGTCTTGAGGAGGCCGGGGACGCCGTAGCAGTGGTCGCCGTGGTAGTGCGTCAGCCAGATCTGCGTGACCTGCTGGTAGCTCAGGCCGGATTTCTGGATCTGGCGCTGCGTGCCCTCGCCGCAGTCCCACAAGAGGATCTCGCCGCCCCGCTTCACCGCGATGGCGGAGGAGCCGCGCTCGGCCGTCGGCCAGCTGGCGCCAGTGCCAAGGAATGTCACGGAGAGGTTCGAGCTCAATCCGTCCCCTCGCCGGCTTGCGCCGGCCTGGGACCTCCAGACGGCGGCTCGACCCCGCCTGGCCTGATAACCGCGACCTTCCCGAACGACGCCGGCGGCGGACCGGCCGCATACGCCATCGCCGCCGTCGAGGGGAGCCTACTTGAAGGAAGAACGAGAGTTGCCCCTGTGGTGGCCCGGCGTCCGGCCCTCGTCCTGTGGGCCGAGGACAACCTGCAGGACCAGATCCTCATCCGGGCCGCCCTGGAGGACCTGGAGCGGCCGCCCGACGTCCGCTTCTGCGACGACGGGCTCCTCCTGTTGGCCGCCCTCAGGTCGTCGCGGCCTGCGCTCGTGGTCCTGGACCTCAAGATGCCAAGGCTGGGAGGCCTGGAGGCCCTGCGGCGGATCCGCGCCGACCCGGCGTTGGCCCACCTGCCCGTGAGCGTCTTCAGCGCTGGCGATGACCCCGAGGAGACGGCGGCGTGCCAAGCCCTGGGAGCGACCGGCGTGGTGCGCAAGCCAGTGGATTTCCGCGAATTCACCGCGGCCGTGCAGGCCGTCGTGGCCAGCGCCTGACCCGGCCCTGACCCGGCCACGAAGGTTGCCCCAGGCGTTCGTCCCCCTCCTGTTGTCCACAGCCATTCGTCCGGCGGTTCTATATCACGGGTGCTGTTCGAGCGGTGGTCGGTCATGTTGGGTCTCTCCCGGATGCCATGGCGTTCCCTGCTGGCCGCCGCCGCGGTCGCCTTGTTCCTTGCGCCGACCGGGTTCCTCAATCCGGTCAGCGCCAGCACGCTCGAGGAAGCGAGCGAGCATTTCGTCTCGTACCAGTTCGACGCGGGCTCGCACCACGATGCCCCGGACGGCTGCAGCGACGCCGACCCGGAATGGGCGGCCGGGATCGGGACCTCCACGGACGGCATGCTCGTCGCCCCCGACGACGCCTCCGACGTCTTCCTGGTCGACGTCCCGCCAGCGCTGCGCGGCAAGCGCATGCACGTGGCCCTGACCGAGGCGACGGACGTGGACAGCCTGGAGCTGACGGCGTTCATGCCGGGCTGCACGGGCAGCGTCCTCGACCTCGTCAATTGGCCAACCCCCGAGCCGTCGCCCCCGCAGCCCGCGGCAGGCGAGACGCAGCACAGCGCCGACGTGTCCGGACCCCTCCATTGCGACTCCGACCACTGGGTGTTCTACCTGGACGAGCTGCATTCCGTCGTAGAACCCGCCTCCATCTACCTGGCATGGACGGACGGCAGCGAGGCGTCGGTCGACCTGGACGGACGCTGGGGCAACTACGCGCTCTACGAAACGGACCAGCACCTCGGCGTGCTGCTCAAGGGCGCGTGGGCCAACCTGGCCGACGCCTGGACCGGCGACTTCGGCTTCTGGCTTGGCCCTTGTGACGCCGTCGACGGCGGCGCGGTCTACGGCGCCCCGCCGGTCGTCGGCATGGGCTTCCTCGACTTCACGCCGACCAAGGCCGGGCCGCACGTGGTCCAAGTCACGTTCAACGGCGCCGCAGGCGACGTCATCCGCCCCGTGCCGGCCCCCGTCTCCGTCGACGTGGACTCCTACTTGCCGATCACGGGCGACGACCTGCCGGCCGACCCGACGGGCACCCTGCACGGCTTCGGCCACAGCCACGACGACGGAGGGGATGCCAGCGGCTCGGCCTCGCCTGGCGCCGACCCCTCGGTCTCCGCCATCCCCACCATCCCCGCCATCCCCCGACTCCCCACACTGGCGCTCCCGAAGGTGCCGTCCGCCAGGGACGCCACCCAGGTCCCGTCCTCCGTCGCGATGCCCGGACCGGTGGTCATGCCCATGACCTGCCACTGGTGCGTCGGCGACCTCGAGGGCGTCTGGGACATGATCGCCTACCGCGTCGCCGTCGTCTCGAGCTGAGCCGATGCCGATCGACCTCGACCGCACCACCCTGTTCGTGGCGGGAGCCGCCATGCTCGCGGTCGCGGTCGTCATCTTGGCCGTCCGCCCGGGCCGCGGCCTCAACCGCGCGCTCGCCGCGCTGGTGGCCGCCCGCGGCGCCGCCGTCCTCCTGCCCCAGGCGTCCAACGACCCGGCGTGGGCGTGGGCGGCGCTCAACGCCCAGCCTTACTTCACGCTCGCCGTCGCGCCCTTGGCCCTCTACTGCATGCATGTCTTCGCGCATGCCGACGGCCCAGGCGCGCGGCGCGGCGCGGGCTGGCTGGCCTTGGGCGCCGTGGCCGCGCTCGACCTCCTGTACTTCGCGGACCACGGCCTCTTGCATTCGCTGTCCCCCGGCACGACCGAGGTCGGCGCGCTGCGCGCGGCCGATGGCATCGTCTTCACCGGCTTCGGCCCCCTCGCCCTCGTCGCCGGAGCCGTCGCGCCGGTCCTGGCGTACCTCGGGCTGCGCGTCGCGGTGCAGTACCGTGAGACGCCGCAGGCCGCGCACGCGCCGTTCTTCCTGCTCGTCGGCGCGGGGCTCACCCTTGGCGCCCTCTTCGACGGCGCCAGCCGGTTGGCCGCGCTGACCGCGCTGCTCGACGCGCCGGGCGGCTTCCCCTGGCTGCCGTGGGGCTGGGCCGTCATGGCGCTCCCCGTGGTGGCGCTCGGCCCCGCGACCTTGGCAGCCGCGATCCTCACGGCGAAGAAGACCTCCGAGCGGCGGCCCTTCCGCACGATCGAGCGCGCCGTCCTGGTGCTGGCCGCCTTCGCGGTCTTCTCGGGCTTCCTGCGCCTCATCCTGCCGTCCGACTCGGACGTGGGCAGCAGCGGCTTCGTCCCCCTCTTGATGGGGACGTGGCGCCTGGCCATGCCCGCCTTCGTCGGCTACGCCATCGTCCGCTATCCGCTCGGAGCCGCCGCGGGAGCAGACCCGCCGTCGATCGCGCAAGCCGCCACACGCGAACCCCAAGCCATGCCCCGGTGACCCCGACCCATGCAGACCGCCACCAAGAGCACATGGGCCCACATCCGGGACTCCTTGCCGGAAGGCACGGAGCTGCCGCGGGCCACCTGGGAGACCCGCCATCGCTTCATCCTCTGGGTCATCGCGGGCCACGCCGTCGCGCTGCCCGTCTTCGGCCTCTACCATGGCTGGAGCCTGCCCTACGCCATCGGCGAGAGCGCCGTCGTCGCCGCCCTCGGCCTGGTGGCCGCGATGTCGGGCCTCAGCAAGACTCTCCGCATGGTGATGGCGTCCTTCGCGTTGGTCACCGCGTCGGCCGTGCTCGTGCAGTTCTCCGGCGGCTACATCGAGGCGCACTTCCACTACTTCATCGTCGTCGCGCTCGTCGCCCTCTACCAGGACTGGGCGCCGTTCCTGCTCGCCATCCTCTACGTCGCCGTCGAGCACGGCATCCTCGGGATGGTCCATCCGGACTGGGTGTTCAACCACCCGGCCGGGTTCGCCGAGCCGTGGAAGTGGGCGCTCATCCACGCCGTCGCCATCCTTGGCGAGTGCGTCGCGCTGTTGGCGTTCTGGGCGGGCGCGGAAGAGGCCAGCGCGCGCAGCGACCTCGTCTTGGAGTCGGCCGGCGAAGGCGTCGTCGGCCTGGACGCCGCCGGGCGCATCACGTTCGTCAACCCGGCCGCCGCCACGGTCTTCGGCCGCCGCGAGGACGACCTCATCGGCCGGGACATCCGCCTCTACGTCGACGCAGTCGCCCCGGCCATCGGCACGCCACGCTCAGGGCCGCGTGACGGCCTCCTGACCAGCTCCGACGGGTCGCCGGTCCCCATCGAGTGGAGCCTGACGCCCATGGTCCGCTCCGGCGCCAGCGTCGGAGCGGTCATGATCCTGCGCGACATCTCCGAGCGCCACGCCATGGAGGAGCAGCTGCGCCAGCACCGCCTCAACCTGGAATCCATGGTCGACCGCCGCACGGCGCAGCTCACCGAGGCCAACCGCGAGCTGGAGGCGTTCAGCTACACGGTGAGCCACGACCTGCGCTCGCCGCTGCGCAGCATCGACGGCTTCAGCCGCATCCTCATCGCCAAGCACGGCAAGGACCTGCCCGAGGACGCCCGCGCCATGCTAGAGATGCTGGGCGACGGCGCCATCCGCATGGGCGGCCTCATCGAGAGCATCCTCGCCCTGTCGCGCCTGAGCCGGGTCGAGCTGCGCCACGCGCCCGTCGACCTTTCCGCGATGGCGCACGGCATCCTGCACGAGCTGCAGGAGAAGGACCCCGACCGCCACGTCGTCTGGCAAGTGGACGCCGGCCTGCGCGCGCACGGCGACGCCGGCCTGCTGCGCCTGGCCCTGCTCAACCTCCTGCAGAACTCGTGGAAGTTCACCGCGCCCGCGAAGGAGCCGCGCATCGCGGTGCGGGCGGTGCCGGCCGAGGGCGAGGCCGCCTTCGTCGTCGAGGACAACGGCGCCGGCTTCGACATGGCGCTCGCCAAGGACCTCTTCCAACCCTTCCACCGCCTGCACACGCCGTCGGAGTTCGAGGGCACCGGCATCGGCCTCGCCACCGTGAGCCGCATCGTCAAGCGGCACGGCGGCCGCATCTGGGCCGACGCCGAGGCCGGCCGCGGCGCCCGCTTCTTCTTCACGCTGCCCGCCACGGCGCCGGCGCCGGTGGACGGCGTCATGCAGGCCGCCCCGGCGGACCCGGGCATGGTCACGGTGACCACCACGCCGACGCCAGCGGCGGCCCCGACTGGCGCGACGACCGTCGCCCCGTCGCCGATGCCGATGGAATCGTCGCCCTGAGGCGACGCCAACGACCACCCCGGAATCCCTGTTCGGTCGGCGTCGGCGGCCGGTCAGAGCCGCACGGCGACGGCGTAATGCCGCACGAGCGACTTGTGCACGGGCTCGGCGTGCCGCTCGACGACGCGGAAACCGCGCGCCTCCAGCCCCGACAAGAGGGCCGGGTCGGGGTGCCCGATGACGGCGTGGCACCCGGCCGGCAGCAGGTCCGCGAAGGCGGCGAACGCGCGCTCGTAGAGCTCGCGCAGCGGCTCGCCGTCCGTGCTGCTGCCGCGGCCGTACGGCAGGTCCGTCGCGATGCCGTCGACGGGGCCGACCAGAGCGGGTGCGGCGGCGATGTCGGCCTCGAAGACGTGGCCGTCGAGCGGCTCGGCCGCCGCGTCCGCCAGCGTCTGCAGTGTCCCTTGGACCATGAAGGCGTCCAGGTCGGAGCCCCAGGCGTCGTAGCCTTCCAGCGCGGCCTCGAGGACGAAGCCCCCTGTGCCGCAGAAGGGGTCGTAGACGCGGCCGCCCGGCGCCACGCGGGCGAGGTGCAACAGGCTGGCGGCGCGGCGCGGGTGCAGGCTCACGGGGCTGAAGTGGGCGCGCTCGTCGGAGACGCGCGCCTCGAAGCGGGAGCGGTCGTGCTGGCCGCGGCGCAGTCCGACGGCGATGCGGCCGTCGAGGAGCCAGGCGAAGACCACCAGGTCGGGCGCCTTGAGGTCGATCTTGTGCCCGGCCTCGCCCAAGGCCGCGCCCAAGGCGCGCTCGACGGCGACGCGGTCGAGGCCCTTGCCTTCGCCGCGCCGCTCGGCGGCGACGGCGGCGCTCCCCTGGCCTGTGGCCTTGGCGCGGACGACCGCGGCGAGGTGCTCGAGCCCGGCCGGCGTCTCGGGCGCCTGCGCCCACAGCTCGCCCCACTCGTGCGCGAGGGCCATGCGGGCGAGCGCGGCGTCGGTGGCGTCGGGGCGGCCGGGCTGCACGACGGCGACGAGGCCCATGGCGTTGCTCGAGGCGCGCGGGTCGTGCACGTCGAGCAGGGCCTTCAGCTCCGCGGCGGGCAACGTCGGATGCTCGCCGGAGAGAAGGACGGCGCGGACGGGGGCGACGTGGTGGGCTCCCGGCGGCAGGTTCGACGGGGGCACGCGACCTTCCACGTCAAAGTCACTTATGGGTTGGACGGTCGGCCGACGGCGTTCAATCCGTGAAAGGGCCCGTTCGATTCCCCGAACGAGGTCGAACCTCCTTCCGCCGTCGGCGTCGTCGGTGTCGCGTTCCACGACTTGGCCCTCACGGATTTGGTTGGCGGCGGCGCGCCGCCGCCCGGCGCGCTTCGCGCGCCGATTCTATTTCGCGTTGATCTGGAGTCGCCGGCGTCGTCGTAGGAAGACGTTGGATCGTCGTCATGCAGGAACGGCGCCGCGCCACGAACGCGTACAGAACCAAACCGATTGACCCATCGTTGCTCTACGAGCTGTACTGGAAGCTCTCGTCCTTGATCTCGGCGTGGACGGCCGGGTTCTGCTCGGCGGCCAGCACGCGGCGCAGGGCCTCGCTCGTGGTGAGGAGGGTCTCCTTGCCATGGCGGACCTTGTCCAGCACACCGAGGTTGACGAGCTTCTTGACGTGGAAGGACACGAGGGCCGGGCTCAGGTCGAGGGACTCGGCCATCTGCTTCTGGCTCGTCATCGGGTGGCTGGTGACGAAGGACGCGATGTCCCCCGCGGTGTCGCCCTTGACGGCGCCGATGACGGCCATGTCCTGGCGCGAGACCTTGCCGCCGTTCTCGAAGAAGCACTTCTGGTTGTTCACCTTGCGGATGGCCACGAGGTGGCCCTTCTCGAGCTTCTCGAGGTGGTGCGTGATGGTGCCCCAGCCGGCCCCGACCTGGCGCGCCAGTCCGGAGGCGTGGATGCCGGGGTTGGTCTGGATGACCTGGAAGATCTGCGAGCGCAGCGGGTGCTCCAAGAGGTCGGAGTCGTCGATGCGGCTGAAGCCGGCGACGCCCGCGCCGCCGGAGGCGAGGAGGCCCCACTTCTTGAGGGCGGACCAGCCGGCCCAGGAGCCGATGCCGGCCGAGCCGACGGAACCTGTCACGGCGACGGCGCCGAAGACGGCCATCGGCATGGCGTCGGGCCTGAGGCCGGCGACGAAGCCGACGTAGGCCAGCAGGCCGTCGGAGAGGACGCCGGCCACGGCGCCGATGCCGCTGGCGAGCAGGGCTCCGGCGAGGACCGTGCCCGAGCCGGCGAAGGCTCCGAGCCCGGCGAGGGCGTCGCCGGAGGCCGAGCCGGCCGCGAGGACGCCGCCGGCCAGCCCGAGGCTGGCGACGAGGCCGATGGACGAGATGGCGCGGGCGGAGGCCACGCCGGCGTCGCCGACGAAGCGCGCCGTGGCGGCGGCGGCCTTGCCGACCGCCCTGGCCGCGGCGGCGAGTGCGTCGCCGACGGCCGAGCCGGCGCGCCCGATGCCCTTGCCGGTCTCGTCGGCCGCGTCGCCGACGCCGTTGGCGGCCTCGCCGAGGCCGTCGAGCGTCTGGTCGACGATGCCCTTGGAGTCGTCCACGGTCTGGTTGACCGCCTGGCCCGGGTCGCCCTGGGCGGTGGCCGGGACGGCCAAGGCGACCAGGAGGGCCAGGGCAAGGAGGGCCTTCTGTTCCATCACCCAGAGACCGGTTCCCGGAGCTACTTAACCCCTCTGGTGAAGACCCTGGAATCAACAGGAGGAAACGGGGCTTTTGGCCAGATGGAGCCCCGGGGGCGGTTCGCGGGCGGCCGCCAAGGCCTTTCAATCTAGGCCCTCGTATCGAGGCTGCATGGCCAAAGCCTCCTCCGGACCCGACGCGCGGATCGACGCCTGGCTGCGCGACCAGTCCAAGGACCAGCGCGACCTGTGCAAGGCCGCCCGCGAGATGCTGGCCGCTGCTTTGCCGGACGCCCGCGAGGACATCAAGTGGGGGTTCCCGACCTGGGTCGGCGACGGCAACATCGTGGCCATCGCGCCCTACGCCGACCACGTCAACCTGCAGTTCTACCAGGGCGCCAGCCTCGCCGACCCCGGCCGCACCCTCGAGGGCACGGGCAAGGCCCTTCGCCACGTCAAGCTTCACCACGCCAAGGACCTGAAGACCCCCGCCGTCAAGGCGCTCGTCCGCGCCGCCTGGCGCAGGGACCAAGAGGGAGCCTGATGGCCGGGGACCCGGTGGACGCCTACATCGAGAGCCAGCCCGACGCCCTGCGGCCGCTGCTGCAGGCGACGCGGGAGTTCCTGCACGACAGCGCCCCCGGCCTGACGGAGGCCATCAAGTGGCGCATGCCGACGTTCATGCAGGAGAAGAACCGCTTCTACCTCAATCCGGAGCCGGACCACATCATCCTGGGCTTCACCGACGGCGCGAAGATGGGCGAGCACCGCGCGGTGTTCGACCAGGTCAAGGAGGAGGTCGCGCTCGTGCACATCTGGAGCGTCGACGACCTGCAGCGGCCGGGGCTGCGCGAGGCCGTGCGGGCGGCGGCCGGGTTCAGGAGATAGACGCCGACCGACCACCGGGCCACGGATTTCGCGGATTCCACGGAGCCGACCTTTCCGTGGTCTCCGTGCAATCCGTGGCTAGGCCGTCCGCGTCGCCGCTGGCACCATCTTCGCCTTGCCGACGTACGGCTGCAGCACCTTCGGGATGGACACCGACCCGTCCGCCTGCTGGAAGTTCTCCAGGATGGCAACGAGCGTGCGCTGCACGGCGATCGCTGTGGAGTTGAGCGTGTGCACGATCTCCGTCGGGTCGCCGGGGTTGGCGCGGTGGCGGGTGTTGTAGCGGCGCGCCTGGAAGTCGGTGCAGTTCGAGCACGACACCACTTCGCGGTACGCGCCCTGCACCGGCATCCAGGCCTCGATGTCGTACTTCTTCGCGGCGATGGAGCCGAGGTCGCCTGTGCAGATGTTGACGACGCGGTAGGGGATGCCGAGGTCGCGGAACAGCTCCTCCGCGTTGGCGATGAGCTCCTCGTGCACCTTCCAAGACTCGTCGGCCTTGCAGAAGACGAACTGCTCGACCTTCGAGAACTGGTGGACGCGGAAGATGCCCTTGGTGTCCTTGCCGTGCGCGCCGGCCTCCTTGCGGAAACAGGGCGACACGCCGGCGTACTTCAGCGGCAGCGCGGACGACGCGACGATCTCGCCCATGTGCATCGCGGCGATGGGGTGCTCCGACGTCGCGATGAGGTACAGCGGGGGCTCCTTCGCCTCGGCCTCGACCTTGTAGATGACCGACTCGAAGTCGGCGAGATCGACGGCGCCCTCCATCGCCTCGCGGCGCAGCATGTACGGCGGCTCGATGGCCGTGAAGCCCTTGGCCGCCAGCCGCGTCAAGGCGTAGAACTCGAGGGCCCGCCCGAGCAGCACGAGGTCGCCCTTGGCGTAGTAGAAGCGGGCGCCGGCCGCCCGGGCCGCGCGCTCGAGGTCGGCGACGTCGAG
>JAXDQQ010000230.1:0-4477 GCA_034667805.1 Thermoplasmata archaeon
CTGGCCGGCGCCGAGGTGGGCACGACGATGCCCGACGGCAGCGCGCCGCGCAACACGACGAGCGGCGCCGACGGCGCCTTCGGCTTCGATGGGCTGCCGCCTGGGACCTACTTCCTCACTGTGCGCAAGCTCGGTTTCCTCGACCAGCAGGCCAACGCCGAGGTCGTGGCCGGCGTCTCGGAGCCGGCCATCACGAAGATCCTCCTCCTCGCCGACCCGTCGTCGATCCCGTACACGGCGCTCTTCCAGTACGACGCGTTCGTGGCCTGCTCGTTCACGCTGGTCACGGTCTCGTTCGCGGCGTGCGGCCTGGCGGCGGACCAGACCAACAACAAGTTCCTCGTCAACTACCGGCCCGACAAGGCGCCGTCCTTCGTGCAGATCGAGGCCATCTGGGATTCCACGCAGGCCCTCGGCAACGAGCTCGGCCTCTCCGTCACCGCCCTCGGGCCGCCGCAGGTCGGCGTCAACGGCACGACGGGTCCCAGCCCGATCCACATCACCATCAACGAGACGATGGCGCTGCAGCACAACTTCACCGGGCCCGACGCGGCCGACATCACCATCCGCCTGTTCAGCACCGCCCTGACGGGCACCGACGTCATCCCCGAGGAGCAGGTGCACGCCGCCTGGGCCGCCGCGTACCCGACGTACAACGAGACGCCGGCGCCGGGTGTGGTCCAAGCGGTCTTCGATGCCGACCCGACGGGCCTGCTCATCAACCCGTTCACGCACGAGGACTGCGTCCGCTACCCGGTCCTCTTCGCCGCCTGTTGGGGCTTCGGGGGCGTCGGCATGGCCCTCGAGCAGCGCGTGACGATCTACACCCACATCTTCTACGGCCACGTCCCGCCCCCCGGCTGGACCTTCTCCGCCGACGGCGCGCCGCCCGATCCGCCGGCCTAAAAGCGATTTCCCAGCCCAGGCCGGATGCTTATGGCAAGTCGCCATAACTTCCATATATAAGGTGGGACGCCAACAGGAGTGATGCGCTCGCTCGCACTCGTCGCCCTCCTAGCCGGGGCCCTCCTGGCCGGCTGCAACAGCCCCAGCAACGCCGCCCCGTCGGAGAACGGCCCGACGTTCGACGACCTCGGCCTCGAGGCCACGTCCTCGACCGGCGTCATCCGCGGCGTCGTCGTCGATGACGCCATCCGCCCCGTCGCGGGCGCCCAGATTGCCTTGAAGGGCACTGACGCCTCGAAGGACACCCTTTCGACCACGCTGGGCACGTTCGGCTTCGACGGCCTTCCGGCAGGCACCTACTTCATGACGGTCAGCAAGGTCGGCTACTTCGACGCCCAACAGAGCGCCGACGTCGTCGCAGGCGTCGCCGAGCCGCCCATCGTCAAGGTCCAGTTGGCCGTGGACGCCGCCAACCTCCCCTACGTCGAGACCTACGTCTACGAGGGCTTCGTCGAATGCACGACGAGCGCGGTCGTCCTGTGCGGCGCCCCCAACCTGCTCACCGACTCGAACGTCACCAACGACCGCTTCACCTGGGACCAGTACATCGCGGACGGCGCGGACCTCGTTCAGAGCGAGATGGTCTGGACCTCGACGCAAGCAGTCAGCCCCCAACTCTACTTCGAGATGGAGGCCATCGACGGCGGCTGCGAGCCCGGCGCCGACACCAACGACGACGGCTTCATGGGCAGCGCCCGCGGGCCCTCGCCCATCATGGCCCGCATCAACGCCACCGTCCTCGAACTCAACAAGGTCGGCTCGACCTGCCCCATCTACTACAGCCTGTTCTCCGGCGGCCCCGTCTGCACGGATCCGACGCCGGTCCCCGGGGTCGGAACCCTGAACCCGGTCTGCCCCGGCGTGACCGTCGAGCAACGCTTCAGCATGTACGTCCACGCCTTCCACGGCTACCTGCCGCCGGACGACTGGCGTTTCAGCTCGGGCGAGCCGGTCCCCGCGCCCGGGGCCTGAGCTTGCACGCGGCCATCGTCCACCGCGCCATCGCGCTCTGCCTGGTGGCCAGCGTCCTCGCCGGGTGCGCGGGCGGAAAAGGCGGCGCGGCGGGCCCGGACGACGGCCCGAGCGCCGGCGACCTCGGCCTGCAAGCCACCGACTCGACGGGCCTGATCCGCGGCGTCGTGGTCGACGACGCCATCCGGCCGCTGGCCAACGTCACCGTCGCCCTGCAAGGGGCCAGCGCCCAGGCGACGCACACGGACGCCACCGGCGCCTTCGGCTTCGACGGCCTGGCGCCCGGGACCTACTTCCTCAAGGCGAGCAAGCTGGGCTACTTCGATGCCCAGCAGAGCGCCGAGGTCGTCGCGGGCGTGAGCGAGCCCGACGCCGTCAAGATCCAACTGGCGTTCAACGCCCTGTACAAACCCTACTCGCAGACGTTCGTGTACGACGGCTACATCGAGTGCACGACGAGCTTCCTCGTCCTGTGCGGAGCCCCCAACACGGTCGAGCCGTTCGTCTGCGACCTCGGCGCCTGCTACGGCAACCTCACCAACGACCGCTTCACCTTCACGCTGTTCTTCGACCCGAACCTGACCATGGTGCAGAGCGAGATGGCCTGGTCCTCCACGCAGGCGGCGAGCCCGGAGTTGTTCCTGTCGCAGGAGGCGCTCACGGCGGACTGCCCCAACACGGACCTCAGCACGCTCCTCAACGGCACCACCGGCTCCAGCCCCATCTACACCCGCCTCTACCAGCCCGTCCTCGAGGACTACGAGATCGGCCCCCGCTGCGGCGTCTACTACAGCGTCTTCGCCGGCGATGCCTCCGGCGACCCCAGCGGCCTGGGGCTCGCCTTGGGAGCCACCATCGAGCAGCGCTTCACCATCTACATCCACGCCTTCTACGGCTACCTTCCGCCGGCCGACTGGCGCTTCAGCGACGACAGCATCGTCCCGCCCCCGCCGCAGTAGCGACACCGCAATCCTTTAGGGCCCCGCCCCCAGGTGGGAGCCGGATGCGTGCCCTGCTCGCTGCGGCCCTGGCCATCCTGCCGCTGCTGGCCGGCTGCGCGGGCGGCAACGACGCGCAGGAGTCCCCGCTGGCCGCCACGGCGACCACCGGCATCCTCCGCGGCGTCGTCGTCGACGAGGCCATCCGCCCCATCCTCGGGGCGCGCATCACGGTGCCGCTCTCCGACGGCTCCGTCCTCAACGCCACGACGGCCGAGGACGGCGCCTTCGCCTTCGGCGACCTGCTGCCCGGCGGCTACATCGTGCAGGCGCACAAGCTGGCCTTCCTCGACACCGCGCTCTCGGTGAACGTCACCGCGGGCGACGCCGACCCGGCGGGCGTGCGCGTCCTGATGCTCGCCGACGTGCTCAACGCGCCGTTCGTCGAGGCCTTCCAGTTCGCGGGCTTCATGCAGTGCTCCTTCACGCTCTTCGTCGCCCGCGTCGCGGCGTGCAACCCGAGCGAGGCCACCCAGCCGCTGTGTTCGTTGCCGGTTCCCCTGTGCACGGGCCCCGTGCAGAACCTGACGCAGGACAAGTTCATGGCCGTCCACTCGGTGAGCCGGCAGACGGCGCGGTTCCTGCAGAGCGAGCTCGTCTGGAACGCGGGCTCGCAGCTGTCGAGCAGCCTCAAGGCCGTCCCCGGGTCGCGCGACCCCGTCAGCGGCGAGATCAACGACTACCGGCCGTACGAGGGTGAGAGCCCGCTGGCCATGCCGATGCCGGGCGCCGTGGCGCAGGCGCTGTTCATCGGGAACGGCAAGGACCTGGTCGTCCGCGTCTTCTCCGGCTACGTCAACGAAACGGCGCCTCCCGCTTGCCTGCCCAGCCCGATCGGGTGCCCATGGGGCGTCGGAGCCACGTACGAGCAGCGCTTCGACCTCTTCACCCACGTCTTCTACGGCTTCGAGCCGCCCGAGGGCTGGCGCTTCTCCTCCGACGGCGTGCCTCCGACGCCCACCTAGGCGCCCAGAGGGGAAGGCAAGGAATGGTCGGCAAGCCTCTTGACGGAGGAGCCGCGTGCCTCGACGTGCGCGCCCTCCTGGTCGCTGCCGTCCTCTCGGCGGCGCTGTTCGCAGGCTGTTCCTCGTCGGGCGACCCGCCGAAGGACGAGCTCACGCCGGCCGACTTCGAGGAGCTGGAGCTGCAGGCGACCGAGACGAAGGGCCTCATCCGAGGCGTGGTGGTCGACGACGCCATCCGCCCCATCGCAGGCGCCACGATCGACCTCCGCGGCGGGTCCTCCAAGGCGACATCCAAGACCTCCGAGGAGGGACTCTTCGGCTTCGACCAGTTGGAGCCGGGCACATACTTCCTCCAGGTCAGCCGGCTCGGGTTCCGGACGACGCAGGTGAGCGCCGAGGTGGTCGCCGGTGTCAAGGATCCGCCGATCCTGCGGGTCCTCATGTCCGCCGACCTGGCGTTCGTCTCGCCGTACTTCGAGCAGTACACCTTCGACGGCTTCATGGAATGCTCCACGGGAGCCGCGGCGGCCGGTGGCTATGCGTACCTGAACGCCTGCTCCAGCAGCGAGGAACTGT
>JAXDQQ010000231.1:0-3887 GCA_034667805.1 Thermoplasmata archaeon
CGTGCTGTTCTTGGCGACCTTCAGGACCATCGCCCAGTAGGTCGGGTCCTTGGCGAACTCGTTGGCGTAGACGTAGGTGACCGAGGAGCGCGGGACGCCGAGCGCCTCGAAGGCCTCCTCCATGTAGCGGCCGCAGCGTTGGATGGCCGCCAGGTCGCCACCCAGCTTGTCGTTGATCTGCGCATGCCAGTCGGCGAGCAGGATCCTGACGTCGAAGCCGGCGGAGGTGAGGCGGCGCACCATGTCGGTGCAGACCATCCAGCCGATGTGCGCGGTCCCCGAGGGTTCGAATCCAATGTAGGCCCGCGGCTTGCCGCCGGCCGCGGCCTTGGCGCACAGGGCCTTCAGCTCGTCGTCGGTGACCGCCTCGGCAGCGGCCTCGCGGATGCTGCGGAAGGCGGCCCCCGCGTCGATCGTGCCCTGCGCCTGCACGGGAATCGCCAGGCCCCGGTCGTTTATAGGCGGTGGGGGAATGGCCGCGCGTGGCAGGAGCCCCGAGTCGGTCGGGCACTCGCAAGGCGGCCCCGCGCAAGGCGGCGCCAGCGAAGCCAACGGCCTTCACCCCGGCGGCGCCTCGGATGGCGCCTGCAACGCCGGCCCCCATCCCGAAGCTCGCTCGCGTCGCCGTGCCCGAGCCGGTGGCGCCGCCGCGCGTCCAGGAGCCGGTCTGGCTAGTCCGCGTCGTCCTGGTGCTGTTCTTCGTCGGCTTCGCGGCCTTCCTGGCCAGGGAAGTCTACAATTTCGTCCAGTCTTTGCCGTGACTTGCAGGTGTCGGCTTAGTCGAAGGTGAACAACACGACGAGGTCTTGGAAGTCGGCGGCGCTGCCCGTCAGGCTTGTGTTGAACTCGAACAGCATGATCACCTGGTTGTTGGCCAGGGTGACGCGGTTCGTCGTCGGGTCGACGTAGGGCTCCAGGTATGACTTCAGGGAGGCCTGCCCCGTGAACGGGGCCACGTCGGGGGCGTCGCCGCCATCTTGCAGGACCCAGACATGGGGGTCGCCGTGGACGGAGTCGTAGGTGGCCGAGAACAGGGTCAGGTACTCGGCGTGGCCCTGGACGCCGAGGATGGCGCCCGGCGTCGTGCCCGTGAGGGTCACCGAGTTGCCAGCCCCCACGGCTTGCCCTGAGTACAGCGACGTGTAGGTCGTCCCGCCGTTCGCGGTCAGCTTTGCCGTCACGGGGATGACCGGTCCGCCGGCGCCGTAGTTGAGCGAGGTGCCGATGACGTCGGTGCGGATGTTGGCGGGCTCCAGCAGGCGGATGCCGCCAGCCGGCATGAGCTCGAAGACCGGCACCTGGATGGGGTACGTCGACGTGAGCGGGCTGACCTCGAAGACGACCTTGTCGCCCGCGATGACCTTCATGCCCAAGGTGACGGCGCCGGCGTACAGGCACGGGCTGGGCCCCACCATGCAGACGCTCTCGCCGGCACGCCAGTGCGTCCCGTCCTCCAGTTGCGGCGCGAGGTCGGTGAGCGGGCGGTCGATGACCGCGCCGTTGAGGTCGATGAGCATGTGGCCGTCGGACAGCAGCAGGTCGTCGGGGCCGACCGCGGTCACCTCGTAGAGGCCGTCGGAGAACTGCGCCTGGCCCTCGGACTTGGCGGGTTCGGCGCGGGGCTGGACGTAGCCCTTCGAGATGATGAGGAAGACGCCGGCGAGGGTCACCGTGATGACGACCGTCAAGAGCACGGCCAGGACGGCCGAGACGCCGGACTCGTCGTCACCCAGGCTTCGGTCCTTGCTGGTCATGTCAGGCGCTCCAGGTCTGGACCTCGATGCGCACGGGCACCTGCCCGAGGGTCTCGTCGTGCAGCCAGCTCTGCCGGATGGCCACGGCGACCGGCACGTCGTCGGGGGCGGTGGCCCCGTACTCGAGGTACAGGTTGCTGTGGTCGGCGAAGAGGACCATGTTCTCGAAGACGTTGCTCGCCTCGCCAGCGCCGAGCGTCTGGGCGATCTCCCGCGGCATGTAGGTCGTGACGATGATCCGGCCGCCGCCGAAGGCGCCGTCCTTGGAGATGGCCAGGACGTCCTTGCCGCCGGAGACGACGACGTGGCTGAAGTCGTTGTAGTGCACGTTCGACCCTTGGCCCGCCAGGTCCCAGCTGCGGCCATGGAAGTCGTAGCCAGTCCAGGCGAGGACGTTGGGCTCCTTGAGGAGCGGGTGGGCCACGTCGGGCGCGGTGGGAGCCCCGTTGACGGTCGCGACACCGACCGTGAAGAGCGGCTCCAGCCACTGGTAGCCCTGGGCCGAGGAGCCGAGGACGATCAGCGTCCCGCCGGCCAGCACCCAGTCGCGGATGCCATTCTTGGTCGCGCTCGCGGTCAGCGTGCTTTGGTCGACGCCGGAGCCCACGACGAGGACGTCGTAGTTGTGCAGGCGGCCGGCCAGCACCGCGTCGATGTACGCTTTGTTGTCAGGGTAGACGTCGCCTTCGATCAAGGGCACGTTGAGCACCGTCAGCAGCGGAAGGTCGATGAGCGGGAGGTCGACCAGGATGGCCGGCGTCGCCGCCGTCATGTAGACGCGGTTGTTGAAGTCGAGGCCGAGCGAGGTGATGGCGTCGCGCTCCCGGTAGGTGTTGGCGGCCATCGTGAGGTTGAGCTTGACGTTGGCCTGGTTCACGAGCTGGGCCGTCGGGGTCCCGAGCGGGACAGTGACGCTGGCCAGGCTCGACCAGTCGGCGACGTAGCCGACGCGCAGGCCCGACTCAGAGGCGTCGAAGACCGACTCCATCCCGATGGGGTAGATGCGGAGATGGAAGTCCTTGGCATCCGTCGGGTCGAGGCCGACCGAGGCGCGGGCGTCGTCGTAGTCGACCTTGCCGTTGTAGGAGGAGTCCAGCATGGCGCCCTTGAGGGCGTCGATGCTGTCCTGGTCGAGGCCGGCGCCGTCTTCGGAGCGCAGGCCGAGGCGCGTCAGGTCGTCGGCGCCAAGGTCCCATCCGACGCCCGGCGAGTCGAGCAGGAGGTCGGCCAGGCTCTCCGCGTTCTGGGTCTCGACGGCTTCCCTCGGGGTGGACCGGTCGCGGGCGGTGCTGCTGCCAAAGAGGAGGATGCCTGCCAGGGCCGCGATGAAGATCGAGCCGGCGATGGAGAAGGCGATCACCTGGGAGTTGGCGTTCTCGTCCCCGCGCATGGTCGCCCTTGCTCGGGCTTTTAGGCCTAGGTGTCTTTCGCGAACTGTTTAAATATGAAATCCGACCCGCCAGGCCCCTTTTTCGCCCACCAGGGACCCTATGTGTCGAACACGTAGACGACCAGGGTGATGGGCACGATCCCCAGTTGGGGGTGGTCGATGAGGGAGCTGCGCACACCAGGGATGACGTTGGCCTGGTCCGGCAGGGGCGGCCCGTAGTCCAGGAACAGGTCCTGGTAGCCGATGAGGACCAGGTTGGTGATGAGGTGCTTCGCCTCGGCGTCGCGCTGCGGGCCGGCCGGGTGCAGGTTGGCCGGCTGGTAGGCGGCCAGGATGACGCGGCCCTTCTGGAAGGTCCCGGGGTCCGAGACCGACAGCGCGGACGTCCCCGGCTGGTTGGCGGGGCCGGGCGCGACCGTGGCGAAGACACCGGCCGGCGTCCCGGCGAGGCTCCACAGGGCGGGCGGCGCGTTGCCGTAGCTCGTCGGGTCGATGACGTAGGGCACGCGCAGCAGCGGGTGGTCGAGGTCCGGCGTCGAAAGGGGCCCGCCGGCGGGGTTGGTCAGCACGCCCGTGAAGAGCGGCTGCAGCCAGGTGACCTGCTGGCTGTTGCTGCCGAAGACGATGAGGTGCCCGCCTTGGGCGACCCACGGGCCGATTGCGTCCTGCACCACGTGCGCGGCGAGCGACCCGTGGTCGACGCCGGAGCCGATGACCAGGACGTCGATCCACTTTGTGTGCCC
>JAXDQQ010000232.1:0-7910 GCA_034667805.1 Thermoplasmata archaeon
AAGAAATCCCGCGGCGTGATAGAATGACGGGGCGCGACGGGGACGCGCAGGGAAAAGAAAGTAGGCAAAAACGAAGCAAAAGGACGGAAGCCAAGGCGGAAAAACGAGGGACGAAGGACGGCAAAAAGGGAAGGAGGAAGCAAGAGGAAGGAAGAGGAAGGAAGAGGAGGGAAGAGGAAGGAAGAGGGGAACCGGTCAGAGCAAGTCGAGGACCCGGTCCACGAGACTGTCGGCCCCGGTCCCGGTCTCGACGCCGTCGGCAGCGTCCTTGACGCCGTCGGCAGCGCCCGCGTCGTCCCCGCCCTGGAACAGGCCGGCGATCGCGTCGCCCACGGCAGACACGCCGTCCGAGATGGCGTGCCCGACGGCAGACACTCCGTCGCCCACGGCCGAGGCGCCGTCGCCGATCGCTGCGCCCACGGCGGACGCGCCGTCGCCGGCCGCGTTGGCGCCGACGGAGAGGCCGTCGACGAACCCGGTCACGATGGCGACGATGCCGTCGGCGAGGCCGGAGCCGGCCACCGTGACGCCGTCGGCGACGGCGTCGGCGGAGGCCGCGAGGCCGTCGACCATGGCGATGGCGCCGTCGCCGATGGCACCGGCCGTGACGGTGATGCCGTCGCCGAGGGCCCCGAGCCCGAGGCCGAGCCCGTCGAGCGAGGTCTTCAGGCCGAGGCCGGAGAGCTGCAGCAGGCCGAGGAGGCCGTCGAGCATTCCGGAGAGCCCGTCGACCACGACGGTGCCGCCGAGGCCGAGGAGGTCGAGGACTCCGCTGACGAGGTCCTCGACGAACTTGACGACGGCGTCCACGATGCGCTGCACCTGGGAGACGGCCGAGGTCGGGTCGGCGAGGGTGTCGCCGACCGCGTCCTGGACCTCGCCGAGGAGCGCGTCGGCTCCCTCGAGGGTCTCCGTGACCTCCGCCTGGGCCTCGTCCGCCGCCGGGGCGTCGACGGTCTGGGGGGCGATGAAGAACTGCGAGCACACCGGGTCGGTCGCGGCGCTGGCGTCCGCCTCGTAGGCGGTCCAGCAGGCGAGCCAGGCCGCATGCTCGGCTTCGGCACCGGCGGCTTCGGGCGTCGCCTTTCCGGACGCGTATCCGACCGGATCGGCAGTGGCCTGTCCGGCCTGGTCCGCGGCGTAGTCCTGCGCGTACACGAGCGGGTCGTCGTAGCCGGGCGGCGGACCGTGGGGTTGAGCGGCGACCAGGGGCGTGGCCAGGAGGGCCAGCGCGGCGAGCAGGGCAAGGCGGGTTGTCATGGCCATTTCCTTCACCGGGTACAGGAAACCCCTCGCAGGACTTACTTAAGGAGTGCTAGGAGACCCTTGAACTGAGCCGCCCTCAGGCCCGACGAGAGCCGAAACCCCTTTTGCCAGGCGGCCTTGGCCGCGGCGTGCGCGTGCTGGTCACCGGTCCCCTGAACCCCGTCGGACACGCCGTCGCCCTGGCCCTGGCCGACGATGGCCACCAGGTCCGCGCCTTCGGCGTCGATGCCGGCACCGACCCCTTCCACGACGCGCGCATCGAATGCTACCCCGGCTGGCTGGAGGTCGGCGGCAGCCTCGAGCCCGTGATGTCGGAGTGCCACGCCCTTGTCCACTGCGCCGCCCTCGATGCGCCGGGCGACGACAAGCAGGCCCACGCGGCGCACCTCGAGAAGGGCACTCTCTACGCCCGCTACGCTGCCGAGCGAGAACCGGTCGGCGCCTTCGTCGTGGCGTTCCCCGCCAGCCCCGGCCGCACCTGGGGCAAGGTCATCGACCAGGCGAAGGCGCATGTGGCCGGGACGCACCTCCTCGTCCCGACGACCGTCGTCGAGTCGGACGACCCGGACACGGTCGTGGCAGCGGCGCGCGCGGCCATCGCGAGGGCCGCGCCGAAGATCGCGGTCTAGCGCGACGCAAGAGACCGATTGGCTGCGACCCCAAGCCTTACGTCCCAGGGGAGTGAGGCGGAGCCCGGAGGCGCGCCTTGGCGAAACTGGTCCTGGTCGACGGCTACGTCGACGAACCCTCCGCGTTCGGCGTCCCGCCGTACATTTCGCCGCACGCCCGCTATGCGGCTGGGGCGGCGCTATCGCAGGGCGTCGAGGTCGAGTACCACACCATCGACTCGCTGCGCAAGCGCCCGCGCGAGCTGCAGGGCGACGCCTTGGCCGTGCTGTCCTCGTGCGTCGTGCCGGGGAAGTACCTGCGCGGCACGCCCATCCGCCACGACGAGGCGGTCTCGCTGTTCCGCGACTTCAAGGGCGAGCGCATCCTCTTCGGTGCCAACGCCGCCTTCGGGTTCGCCGACGACGGCGGCGGCCACGCCACGACGCGGGCCCACAAGGTCACCGACCACATCGACCACCTCATCACGCGCGACGGCGACGCCGCCATCGCGGACCTCTTTGGGGGCAAGACGGTCGTGAACCGCCACCGCACCGTGGACGAGTGGAGCCGGCACGCCAAGGCCGGAGCGCCCATCGTCGCGCAGCACCCCGACATGAAGGCTGGCCCGGATGGCTCCGAGAACATCCTGATGGCGGAGATCGACACCTTCCTCGGCTGCGTCCACTACCTCTCCGGCGGCTGCGGCTTCTGCAAGGACGCCAAGACCAAGCCATGGTACCGCGACGAGGAGGACATCATCGGCGAGGTCGCCGTCCTGCACGACAACGGCGTGCGCCACTTCCGCCTCGGCGGCCAGTCCTGCTTCTGGACCTACAAGGCCATCGGCGTCGGGTTGACCGATGAGCCGAAGCCCAACGTCCCCGCGACCGAGCGTCTGCTCGTCGGCGTGAAGGAAGCCGCGCCCTTGCGCAAGGTGCTGCACATCGACAACTGCAACCCGGCCATCCTCGCCACGCACCCCGACGAGTCCCGCGCGATCGCCCGCCTCTTGGTCGAGCACGGCACCGACGGCAACATCGCCGCCATGGGCCTGGAATCCGCCGACCCCGCCGTCTTCAAGGCGAACAACCTCAACGCGACGCCGGAGCAGACGATGGACGCCATCCGCCTGCTCAACGAGGAATCCGGCATGCGCGGCCCCAACGGCCTGCCCTACTGCCTCCCCGGCCTCAACCTCCTCTACGGGTTGCCCGGCGAGACGGCCGAGACGTACGAGATCAACTGGCGCTGGCTCATGCAGCTGAAGAAGTCGGGCCTGCGCATCCGCCGCCTCAACATCCGCCAGCTCCTGCCCATCCGCGGCCAGAAGGAGACCGTCGCACCCGAACTGCGCGGCACCTTCCGCAAGCACAAGCAGGCCGTCCGCGAGACCTTCGACCGGGCGGTCCTGCAGGAGGTCGCGCCCGTCGGCACCGTGCTGAAGGACGTCTACCTCGAGGCCAAGGAGCCGAGCCTGACGTACGGCCGCCAGATCGCGACGTACGCCTTGCTCGTCGGCATCCCGTACGAGACCGCCATCGACCGCTTCGTCGACGTCCTCGTCACCGACCACGGCTACCGCAGCCTCACCGGCGTCCCCGTGCCCTTCCACGTCCCGTCCGCCTCCGTCAAGCAGCTCGAGGCGCTGCCCGGCATCGGCAAGAAGCGCGCCGTCGACGTCAAGCTCAGCCGCCCCAAGAGCGTCGACGAGTTCGCGGCGCTCGTGCAGGACCCCGCGATCATGAAGGTCCTCGCGCCGCACCTGCGGTTTTGACGGACTTCACGCGGAGACCGCGGAGCGCGCGGAAGTCATTCCGCGTTTTCCGCGCACTCCGCGTGAGCCTGGGCTGGCGACTTGACGGTCACCATTTCTTGAAGGCCGGGACGCTTGGAACGGCGTTGGCGCCTTCGCGGACCTGGCTCGGCGTCGCCATGGCGCTCACCTCGGCGGTCCTGTTCGGCTTCGTCAACGCCGTCGCCAAGGACGGCTCGGTCGAGCCGCTGGTCCTGACCGGACTGACCTACCTCATCGCGGGACTCGTGGCCCTGCCGTTCGCCTTCGGTTTCCGGCCGGCGCGGCGCGACCTTCCGGTGCTGGCCGCGATGGCCTTCACCGGGGGCTTCCTCGCGCCCGCCGCGCTGTTCTTCGGGCTGCGCTCGACCGCCGCCTCCGATGCAAGCCTCCTGCTCACCACCGACATGCTGTTCACGGTGCTGCTCGCCCGCATCGCGCTGGGCGAGCGCCCCGGACCCCGCGCGCTCGGGGGCATCGCCCTGCTGTTCCTGGCGGCCGTCGCCATCGCCTCCGCCGCCGCGGGGCGGGGCGGCTCCACGCTGGGCGGCGTGCTCCTCGTCCTGCTGGCGGCCTTCGGGTGGGCCGTCGACAACGTGCTGGGGGCCAGCCTCATGGGACGGCACAAGGCCCACCACCTTCTGGTCGTCAAGGGGCTGGGCGGCGGTGTGCTTGCCCTCGCCCTGGCCGCCTCCCTCGGCCAATCCGTCGCCGTTCCCGCCGGCTCGTGGCCGGGCGTCCTCTTCATCGGCGTGCTCGGCATCGGGGCGAGCGCCTTCGCCTTCTACGTCGCGCTCGGGGCCATCGGCGCCTCCCGCTCGAGCGCCATCCTGTGGCCCGGCGTCGCGCTCACGGGCGTGGCCGCGGGCGCGTTGCTGCTGCACGAGCCGTTGACCTGGGTGCACGGCGCCGCCGCCGCCTTCGTGGTGGCGGGCGTGCTGCTCGTCGCGACCGGCCGCGCCACGCGGGCGGCCACCGCGAGCCCCGCAGCTTGAAGTCGTGCCCCCGGGTGGCGGTCGCGTGGAAGGGCGACGGCTCGTGGGCCTGGCGATGGGCGCCGGCTCGGGCGTCCTCTACGGCTCCATCAACGTCCTGGCCAAGCCAGTGGACCTCGACCCGTTGGTGAAGGCCGCCGTCGCCTACCTCTGCTCGGCCCTGGTCCTCTCGCCGTTCCTGCGCGGCCTGCACATCGCGCCCCGCGACTGGCCCAAGGTCCTGGCCATGGGGCTCGTCGGCGGCGGCCTCGCCCCGGTCCTGCTGTTCTACGGCCTGCAGGAAGCGGCCGCGGCAGACGCCGGCATGCTGCTCACCGTCGAGATGGTCGCCACGGCGACGCTCGCGGCCGTCTTCATCGGCGAACGCTACCGGCCCCGCGAGCTCGGGGGGTTGGCCGCGCTCCTGGCCGGGGCCGTGCTGGTCGGCCTTGCCAGCCGCGGCGAAGGCGAAGGCGGCAGCAGCCCGCTCGGCGTCGCCCTCATCCTCGGCTCGGCCCTCGGCTGGGGCATCGACAACGCGGTGAGCGCGCGGCTCGTCGGCTCTTACGCCCCGCGCAGCCTCATCGCGCTCAAGGGGCTGCTCGGCGGCACGGCCTGCCTCGTCGCCGCCCTGGCGGTCGGCTCGCGCACGCCGGACCTTCCCGGCTTCGCCGCGATGGCCGGCCTGGGCGTGCTCTCCATCGCCGTCAGCTCGCTGCTGTTCTACCATGCCCTTGGACGGGTCGGGGCGGCCCGCACCAGCGCCATGAACATCGCCACGACGGCGCTCGTCGGGGCCGTCGGAGGGGCCCTCCTCCTGGGCGAGCGCCTCATCGCCCTGCACGGGGCGGCCTTGGCGGCCATCTTCCTGGGGGCGGGGCTCCTGGCCAGCCAGCGGCTACCCGCCATCCCCGCCGCGCCGCGGGCCATCGACGAGCCGCCGACCTAGGGCCAAAGATTCTTGAACGAGGGCCTTGTCGCTTCGGCCATGGCCCAGAAGACCAAGGGACCCGGCATCCAGTCGGCCGCCGGTCTCATCCGCTACTTCGACGCGGAGGAGGACACCAACATCAAGGTGCCCCCGGTCGCGGTCATGATCTTCGGCATCGTCATCGGCGTCGGCGTCATCCTGATGCGCGTCTTCTGGGAATTTTGAATCCCGGGTTGACCGGATAGCCTTCAGCACGTCCGTCGCGTGTCGCAGCCATTAAGCGTCGACAGGCGACGTGGGGTCCCGTGGCACGAGGGGTCGCCAAGAGCGCGCTGGCCTGTGCCATCCTGCATGCCGCTGCCGGCGTCGGGTCCTTGGTCCTGTTGGCTGGCGGGTCTTCCGCCGTCGAGGGCGACGTCTCGGCGCGCATCGCCTACATCGAGGCGCACCAGGTCGCGTGGCGCGCTGGATGGCTGCTGTGGGCCGCCGCCGGCCTCGCCGTCCTGATGTTCTACAGCCGCGTCGCGCCGTTCGACGTTCCCGGCCGGACCGCCGTCGCGCTCGCCGCCACCGGGCTCGCCGTCCGCCTCGTGGCCGACACCGGCATGGCCCTGCTCCTGCCGCTCGACCCGGTCCTGCAGGTCGCGGTGGAGCGCTGGGGGCTGGTGGCCGTCGGCCTGATCGGCCACGGCTTCGAGACGCTGGCGGGCATCCTCATCGTCTGGGGCGCCTGGACGAGCGACCGGCTGCCGCGCTGGCTCGTGATGACGAGCCTGCCGCTGTGGCTGAGCGGCGGCGTGCTGTGCGGCGCCGTCATCGCCGGCTCCGGGCCCGGCGTGCTCGCGGCGACCGTGGGCCTCGTGGTGAGCGCCACGGCGTGGTACGCCATGGTCGGCGTCGCGGCCGGCAAGGCCGACTGACCGCCGGACGATGACGGGCCACGGAATCCACGGAACGGGGGGAACCCCGACGTTCCATTGATTCCGCGGATTCCGTGGCTGGTCTAGCGTCGGCGGGACAGCAGCACGGCCGCCGCGACGGCCGCCAGGATGGCCAGCGGCGCGAGGCCGGGCGAGTCCTTGCCCGCGGCCGCCCCGGCCGCGGCGTCCGGCTTGGCGCCGTACAGCGGGTCGAAGTCGTACGTCGGCACGAACGGCTCGGCGATGGGCTGGTACTCGACGTGGCCGCCGAGCGAGTTCATGACGATCCAATACGTGAAGGCCGAGACCGAGTAGTCGGCGAGGCCGTAGCGGTGGTCGTACGCCTGCGTCGGGCGCGGCAGGGCGGCGCCGAGGAAGTCGATGCTGCCCTGGCCGAGCGGCACGCGGCCGAGGCTCTCGACGAGGCCGGTGTAGTCGGACTGGCAGGCCTCGGTGTTGGGCGCGGCTTCGGCCTGGGCGACGGACGGGCCGTGCACGTGGTCGCCGTGGACGAACGACTCGACGGCCGGCGCGTCGCCGCCGCCGAGGCCGAGGTCGGCGCTCCCGGTGGTGCCGACGAGGTCGCCGCCCATGGCCGCGACCGAGCCGGGCGCGAGGCCCCACTGCGGGTACTCCTCGGGGATGGCGAAGCCGATGGCAGGGCCTTCGCCGGTGACGCGGGCGTTCCAGTCGACGTCGGCGACGAGCGGGTGGTCGCGCGTCTTGAGGTCCGTGTGGCCGAGGTAGACGCACAGCTTGGCGGCCTCGGCGAGGCCGGCATGGTCGAAGAAGCGCAGAGCGCCGTCGGTCAGCAAGAGGTGGCCGCCGCCCTCGACCCAGGCGCGGATGTCGGCGATGGCCTGGTCGGAGAGGTGCTCGAGCGCCTGGTCGGTGATGGCAAGGTGCTTGACCTGCGCGAGGTCGGCTGGGGCCAGCGTCTCGGCCTCGATGGGGACGAAGGGGTCGGCGCTGAAGCGGCCGAGGTCGCGCCAGAAGTTGAGGTTGGACACCTTGTAGGGGACCTGGTTGAAGTCGAACTTCGCCTCGTCGTCGGCGAGGTTGAAGTCCTTGCCGGAGCCGGCCTTGTACGCGTTGGGGTCGTCGTCGGAGCTGACGTAGTCGGGGGCCCAGACGTAGCCGACCGTGCCGGTGCCGGCGAGGACGGGGGAGTCGAGGCGCAGGGCCTGCTCCATCTGCGTGCGGACGATCTCGCGGACACCGGCGACGTGCATGTCGGTGAGCTTGGCGACGTACTTGTTGTCCGGCACCATGTGGCTGTAGGCGAACTCGACGATCTGGCCGACGGCACCCATGCCGCCCGTCGGGCTGCGCGGGCTGAGCGTCATGTAGTCGCTGGTGAAGCCGGTGTCGGTGTAGCCGATCTGGTCCCAGCGGGCGCCCCAGAGGAACGGCTTGGC
>JAXDQQ010000233.1:0-5949 GCA_034667805.1 Thermoplasmata archaeon
ATCAGCCACCCGTGGACGGAGCCGGGGGCAGAAAGGCGTTCTAAGGTCGGGAAGCAGGGACGGCGCCGGGCGGCTGCCGCGCCTTCCACATCCCGCGCTCCACGGCGAACATCGCGACGAGCACGCCGGCCGCCATCACGAACGCCCCCTCTTTGCGCCCGGCGAGGAACTCGCCGGCGAAGAACGCCAGCATGCCGAGGTTGATGGCCCAGGCGCCGCCGCCGAGCAATGCTCGCGAGACCCCCGGGCCGCTAGCGCCGCTTTGCTCCGGGAACGTCGAGCGCATCGCCAGCAGGAGGTTGGTCGCCATGCCGATGAAGATGACGTGGATGAGCGCGACGCCGACGGCGTGCGGCATCGCGTTGCCCGGGATGAAGAACAGCATGACCGCGGCGACAAAGAACACGACGTAGACGGGGAAGAACAGCCCGCCGAAGAAGGTGGGGACCGCCCTGCCGCCGGCGAGCGGGTTCGTCGTGATGGCGCGCCATCCTACTCGGACGACGTAGAAACCGAACGCAACGAGGAACATCAGGAGCGCGATGGGCGCGGTTGGCATGACGAACCCCGTGAAGAGGCCGAAGCTGGTGAGGAAGCCGGACACGACCCCCAGGACCATCTGCGCGATGCCGGTACGCGTCCGGCGGACGGCCGCGCCCGTGACCAGCAGCTCGACGATGGCCCCGAAGGCCAGCGCGAGGTACATGTCCATCGGGCCCGCGTGGGCGCCGACCATGTCCGCGCCCTCGCGGGTGGGGAACGCGTGCACGACGTCGGCATGGTTGAGCCCGATGAGGACGCCCATCGTGGCGCCCAGCGAAGCGACCAGCAAGGCACCGAGCAGCAGGAGGTGAGGCGTCGTCACGAGGGGTTGGCGGCGCACCTGGATGAGCGTGAAGAGGAAGGCCCCGACGATGACCAGCCCCATCGGGATGCCGAAGAGCGGCAGCATCCAGAAGGGTCCGCCGTTGAACGCGAGGGCGAAAGCCGCCACGTAGCCGGTCGCCGCGACGATGCCGAGCCCCGCGAGAAGCCAGACGCCGTTTCGGTAGGCGGGGCTGACCGTGCGAGTGCCCGTGTAAAGCCACACGGTCGTGGCGATGACGGACAGCGTCACCCAGCCGATGCTGCCCGAATGGAAGTGGGCCAGGATCTGGCCACGCGTGATGTCGGGCATCAGGGCGTTGGCGATGCCGAGCCCCACGGTCGCCAGGAACAGCACACCAGAGCCGACGTAGAGCAAGCGCACCGCACGCCACACGTCGGCGTCCCGCAACTGGGGCATGGTCATGCGGATTGACGGCCTTGGCGGTTGAAAGACGCGTCGAACGCTTTCCCGGGCTGGCCCCGACGCCGGTTCCCGATGCGCCCGCGAGGCAGTCGACACCAGAGGATGACCAGAATGCCTAAAGCCCACCTCGGGTCCGTTCGTCGTCATGCGGTGGTTGTCGATGGCCTGCCTGGCCGTGCTCCTGTTGGCAGGATTGGCCGGATGCTCGTCGAAGCCCGAGGCGGCGGCCGACGACAGCTTGGCAGTCCCCGAGGGCGGTTCCATGCTGGCCGCCGCCGTCAACGAGACCAACGTCCGCATGACGTTCGCCGGCGCCGACCGCGAAGCCGAGCTGCCCGTCGACGAGTCGTTCCAGGCCGCCGATTCCTGCATCATCGGCTTCCCGGACTGCCCGGCCGGCTCGCTCCGCTCCATCGACCTGACGTCGATCGTCCCCGCCCTGGCGCCGGTCGAGCTCTCCATCTCGCTGACGACCAACGGCGGCCTCAACGCCTACGTCGGCATCGACGAGCAGACGAGCATGTTGCAGTACTCGCAGGAGCGCAACGCCGGCACGATCCGCATCGACGTCCTGCTGGTCCGCGGGCTTGACGGCGTCGTGACGTTGGAGCTCACCAACACCGGCTTTAGCTTGGACGCCGCGACGGCCGGCGCCAGCGTCACGGGCCTCGTCCACACCATTTCGCGCGCCGCCGTGGTCCCAGCCTACCTGCCGATCTCGGTCCAACTCGGCCCTGGCGACGTCGTGAACGCCACTGGCGACGGCCTCGAGCAGTTGGTCGCCTACCCGCCGACGGGCCCCGCCATCCGCCTCACCCAGTACCCGTTCGAGCTGCGCATCGCGAAGGACGCCCCGGAGGGCGACTACTACCTGATCGCCATGGCCGACGAGGCCGTGCGGCTGACGGGCCCGAACCGCACGTTGACGGCCCACCGCCTGGTCTACACCCAGACCGACGCGGTCAACGTCCCGATGGGCCAGGCCGTCAGTTGGGACATGCCGCTGGAAGGCTTCCCCGTCCGCGCCGGCATGCGGATCGTGGGCAAGGAGGACGTCCCCGGCTGCTGCGGGGCTGCCCACTACATGGGGCCGCGCCACATCCGCCTGACGTCCCCCGACAGCGTGGACGTCCTCGCGGAGGATGTCGATTGCCTCCCCATCATGGGCTGCCAGTTCAGCCTCATCGGCAACGTGGGCATGTCCTACATGTCGGGCTACCTCGATGAGCACCTTGTCAAGGGGACCTACACGGCCAGCCTAACGGTCGACCAGGCGAACAACCTGCAGGCCTACTCCTGGGCCACCGTCATCGAATAGGAATCCCCGGGCAGCTGCCCCGAAGCCTCTCGACAGGAGGGAGCCTCCAGCAAACGCTTTATCCCAGGAGATGCGGCTGCCGGGTCATGCGCGTCCTCCCGTCGCTCGTGGCGGCGGCCCTCGCCAGCCTCGCCGTCGCCGGCTGCTTCGGGTCCTCCCCTCCGGCCACCGCCGACGCCCCGCACGAGCACCCGGCGCCCCACACGCCGTCGGACGAGCCGGTCTCGCCCATGCAGCTCTTCGACCGCTTCGAGGAGCGCCCCGCCGGGATCGAGCGCGAGATGCGCTTCCTCTACGGGCCGTTCGCCATCCCGCCTGGGCAGGACCTCAACCGCGTCACGCTCGAGCTGCCGGTCCGTGCCGGCTTCATGACGGCGGTCGCGCCGTCGCTGTACGACGCGAACACCGGCATCACGCCGTCGAACCAGCACATGCACATCCACCATGCGCACTGGCTGCGCGTCAGCGACGACCCGGACGACGAGTACTACACCGCGAACCTCGCCTGGGTCTTCGGCACCGGCGAGGAGCGCACCCAGGGCTCCCTGCACGACCGCGCCGAGGCCGACCCCATGGGCCCGCGCTACGGGATCTTCATGGACCCGCTCGTGCCGCAGGTCCTCATCTACATGCTGCACAACAAGATGGCCGAGCCGCGCACGCTCTACGTCGCCCTCGACGTCACCTTCGTGTACGGCACGGCCGACCAGATCGCCGCGGCGGACCCGACGTGCCCGCAGATGGTCCAAGGCGAGGCTTGCCAGGGCGGCAAGGAGTTCCACAACCTGCAGGGCAAGCTGTGGGGCTCGACCTTCGATGTCGCCCGCCTTGACGTCGAGGATGGCGGCACGGGCGTCTACAACTATCCCATCGACGCGCCCGCGAACGACCCGACCCGCCAGGCCACGGACGCGCTGGGCCGCATGTTCACCGCCTCGCACGATGGGACCGCGGTCGCCGCGGCGGGCCACCTGCACCCCAACGGCATCAAGACCATCATCGCGAACCTCGGGCCCGAAGGCTCGGCCTGCGAGGGCGACCTCGACGGCGACGGCCTTCCCGGCGTGACGCTCATGCGCAGCGACAAGATCGAGGAGGTCCCCGAGGCGTTCCCCCACTCGGAGCAGTACCAGATGGGCGCCACGAAGTACGGCTGGCGCGCCCCGATCCGCGCCGGCGACCGCATCACGCAGTTCGCGCTCTACGACAACGGCGAGCAGGCCTCCTACGAGGCCATGACGTTCGTCGGCCTCTACATGGACCCGCTGCAGGCGCCCGCCGCACGCGGAGCCGAAGGCTGCACCGTCGCCAACACGCAGTCCTACCTGCTGCCCGGCGACCCGTGGGGCGGCGACCCGACGCAGACCGTCGTCAACCGTGACCCGCACGCCGGCCACCTCGAGGCGTCCGAGTACTGTGGCATCCTGGACTACCCGCCGTGCGACACCGAGATGGCGCACCCGGAGAAGGGCCTCTCGGCTGGCGCCGTTCACATCGGCGGCTTCCTCTACGCCCCCGGCGACCGCGCGCTGTCCGGCCAGGCGGGGCTCCCCGTCCAGGTCACCAAGGGCACGGCGCTGCCGTTCATCAACGAGGACGCCGGCATCGGCGTGCGCCACACCGTGACGAGCTGCCTCTGGCCGTGCAACGGCCCCTACGTCGCCAACTACCCGCAGCCGGACGGCCAGTTCGACTCCGGCAAGATGGGCAACACCGACCCCATCGACGGCGGCGGCCTGGTCACCTCTGGAGGCCCGCTCTTCGGCGTGGGCCTGTCCGACGACGCGCTGCCCGTGTGGAACCTCGACACGTCGAAGCTCGAGCCGGGCCTGTACGCCTACTACTGCCGCATCCACCCGTGGATGCGCGGCAGCATCGAAGTCGTCTGAACACCCCAACGCTCAAATGGCGCGCCCCTAGGTGGAGCGCATGCGCTGGAGCATCGCCCTCGTGGCGGCCCTGCTGTTGGCCGGCTGCTCGTCGAAGGGCGGCGACCAGGGCCCTGACGTCGGCATCCTGGCGACCGACCTCCAGGCCGGCAACGTCACGCAGACCGTGTTCCCGCTCGAGTTCGCCGGCGGCACGCGCGAGGCAGAGTTGGCGATCTCGGAGACCTTCGCGGCGACGGACGCCTGCTTCCTGCAGTTCCCGCAATGCGTCGGCCCGGCCGAGCGCTCCTACGACCTGACCCCCATCATCCCATCCGACGTGCCGGTCGAGATGTCCATCGAATTGGACGCCGACAACAACCTCAACATCGAATTCCAGATGGAAGAGGCGCAGTTCATCCAGCAGAGCGAGGAAGGCAACGGCGGCGCCAACCGCATCGACGCCCTGCTGGTGCGCGCCGCCGCCGGCACGGTCACCTTGGTCATCACCTACGAGTTCCCCGACCCCAGCGCGGCCCAAGGCTTCACTCTCACGGGCAAAGTGCACACCGTCACACGCTCCAACGTCGTGCCCCCGCTGCTGCCTGTCGCCATCGAACTCGGCCCCGGCGACATCGTCAACGCCAGCGGCGACGGCCTCGAGCACTTCGTCGCGTACCCACCCACCGGGACGCCGCTGCGCGCCTTGCAGAACCCGTTCAGCATCCAGGTCCCGGCCGATGGGCCCAAGGGCGTATGGTATCTCATCGGCGACGCCGACGAGGCCGTCCGCTTCACCGGCCCCAACCGCACCATCTCGGCGCGCCTCCTGGAGATCATCGAGACCGATCCCGTCGACGTTGCAAGCAATGCCGACACGACGTTCACCATGGACGTCCCGACGCAGCCTCTGCTGGTCGGGATCGGGCTGCAGTCCAAGCGGCTCAACCCGCCCGGCTTCTTCGCCGGCGCCTCCCTGCTGGGCGACTACCAGGTCTCACTGCGCTCGCCCGGGAACGTGCAGGTCATCTCGGATGGCGACGCCTGCGCGCCCGCCATGTGCGAGCAGTCGGTCCTGCGCGGCATCAGCGCCGACTACCCATCGGACTTCCTCGGCGAACACCTGACGCCCGGCACCTACTCGGCGACCATCTCCGTCGAGACCGCCAACGACATCCAGGCGTTCGGCTACGCGTTGGCCATCAAGGCCGCCTAGGTGAGGGACACTTCGGCCGCCAGCGCTGGGCCCGCCACTAGCCTGGCGAGGCCGACGTCGGCGTCCGCGCCTGGCGGAAATCGGCCGCGAGCACGATGTGCTGGAGCGTCCCGTCCAGGCAGCGATCGTCCTGCTGCTCGAATCCGCCCGAAGGCAGGGTCGCGGCGAGGCTGACGACGAAGCTGGCCGGCCCTGCGGCCAGGTCCGTGCGGCGCGGGCTGAACGAGAGGCTGCCCGCGGCCGGCGCTCCTTCGAG
>JAXDQQ010000234.1:0-2700 GCA_034667805.1 Thermoplasmata archaeon
GAGCACGAGAGCTATGGAGTCGCCCTGAGCGTCCAGGTGCGCCCGCCGTCGGTCGAGCGCTTGACCGTGCCGGCATGGAGGGCGGCGTACAGCTGTTCGTCGTGTGGCTCGAAGGCGGCCGGCTGTCCCCCGATGTCTCCGACGGCTGCCCATCGGCGCCCGCCGTCGACGCTGCGATGCACCCGGCCGCTCGCGTCGATGAGGAACAGGCGGTCACGTGCCGGCCAGGCGAGCAGGCCGGTCATCGGGTCGCGCAGCGAGAGCCCGCGCCAGGCGCGACCGGCGTTCTGCGAGCTGAACAGGCCGTGCTCGGTGGCCGCGACGACGTGGTCGGGCGACCGCGGGTGGATGGCGAGGCTGAACAGGGCTGCCGGCGGTGTGCGCTGGTTCCATCGGCGGCCGCCGTCGGAGGACACGAGCAATCGACCCTGCGTGCCGTCGTAGCCGTAGACGCGCGGCCCGGCCGACTCAAGGACATGAAAGTCCGCCTGGCCGAGTAGCGCCACGTTCGTCCAGGTCTTGCCGCCGTCGCGGGACTCGATGAGCCCGAGGTTCGCCGGCAGTTCCTGGCCAAGCGACGGGTGACCGGAGCCGATGAAATGGCGCTCGCCGACGACGGAGAACCCCATCACGTCTTGTCGCGAGTGCCCGAACCGCCGCGCTTTCGCCTCGCCGGCGGGCGCCACCCACAAGCCGCTGTGGGTCGCGATGTAGAGAGCGTCGCGCTGAACACCCAGCCCGTGGATGTGCTGCAGGCCCGGGTCGCTGCGTACGAGGTCGGATTGCGGCGCGGCGCCACCGTCACCGCCACAGCCAGCGACGCCGGCCGCGACCACGGCCGCGGCAATGCAGAACTGGGCACGCGGTCTTCGCATCTTCGACACGCTAACCCGACGAGCGCCGCGTGGACGTGGACGTGGCACGACCAAACGGGGGACAACGAGGCCACCGTCCGCTCTGACGTGAACACGGCACGGAAGAGACAATGCCGCAGGCCGCCCCGGGCGAGATTGAAGCGGGACGGGAGATCTTGTCGTCAGCCCCGGAGAGCGGGCCCGTCTCGTGCGCTCCCACCTCCGCGATCGGGCCACAACGCACGCTGCCGCCCGAAGGCGGCAGCACGGGCGTACTGGCAGCCGGCGTCTTAGCTCATCGCGGTGAACATCAGGCCCATCAGCGCCATGCCGATGTCCTCCATCGGCTTGGCGTTGGCGGGCGCCTTGTACGTGACGTCCTTGCCCCACTGCGTGAGCTTGATGTCGAGCTCCATGCTCAGGCGGTCAAGCTCCTTGGCGGAGTCGTCGTCGCTGGCAGCGCCCAGCTGGGTCAGCGTCTGCTTGTCGAGGTCGACGGCGATGCGGAGCTGGCGCGGGAGATGGTCCTCGGCCCCGACGACGTAGGTCACCTCGGCCAGCCCGCAGAAGCTCTCGATGCCCTTGCGGTCCTCGGCGGACACCGTCTCGCCGGAGCGCTTGGCAAGGTCGACGAGCGCGTCGGCCTTGCAATGGCCCTTGGCCTGCCACGTCGCGCCGTCGATGTCCGGACCGGCGGTGACCTCCGCATCGAGCACCTCGTCGGAATGGTCATAGACCCAGCGCAACGTCTTCTTGAGCTCCTCGGGGTCGGCCTTCGAGCCGGCCTTGTCCTCGGCGGACTGCTTGGCGGTGCTGAGACCCTGCGTGCGGTCCCCGTACCAGGAGCCGAGCAGGTTGACGTACGTCTCGGTCTGCCCGACCAGCGCCTCGGCTCGGTATGACTTGCCAAGGAAACCGACCTGGCCTGCCAGCGTCACGGCGTCCTTGGAAGCGCCACCGGACGCCGACAGAGAAATGGGGTCCGACAGGAACTTCCTGGTCTGCTCGCTGGCCAGCGCCGACGGCGTCGCGTCGACCTTCGCCGTGACGGCGTAGTGGACCTTGAGGTCCTTCTGGCCGGCAGCGGCCCGAAGCGACGACCCGACGAGGTCGCCGAGCTCCGGCTTCTCCTCGGCGCCGCAGCCGGCCGCCACCAGAGCGCACGGAACGATGAGGGATGACAGCAACAGCGCGCGCAGGCGCATGACCGGGGTCCTTTTCTTGGAAGCGAAGACCTGGCGCCGAGCGGGGCGCAATTCGCCCGCATTTCAAGCTCGACTGACGGCGCCGCGCGCCGCAGGACCGCACGCAGCACCGTCACCCCACCATCGGCTTTTGCGCCACGCGCCTTGAGCGCCCACACCGGCCCTCGACGCAAGTTGGTGCCCGCAAGCGGCGCTGCGGTGCAACGCATCGGAGGAGTCGCAGCCTGCTGTTGCAAGCCGGGCGAGAAGGTCATGTGGGTCGCAAGACCCGCCGCCGGACGGACCGGTCATCAGGCACTCGGCACCGAGCTTGAGCTGACCCTCCGAGGCGACCTCGCCGCGCCCGGGGCCCGCTGACTGGCCCGCCACCGACGCGCCGCAGCCGACTCCTTACTGCGGGATGTCGCCGAGCGCCTCGGCTGGGTCGTCGACCCAGGTCACCAGCGGAGTCAGTCCGCAGAGGTCCAGAACTCGTGCGACGGCGCCGGTGGCGGCCACGAACGCCACGGCGGTGCCGTCGCGCCGCTGCCAGAGTTCGAGAAGCAGGCGGATACCCGTGGAGTCCATGAACTCCAGGCCGCTGAGGTCGAGCACCATGGCTTGACGCCCGGCGCCGTGCTGCGCAATCGCCTCGCGAACGG
>JAXDQQ010000235.1:0-9545 GCA_034667805.1 Thermoplasmata archaeon
GTCGGGACCGTCGGCCTGTGCGATTTCGACCGCGTGGACCTGTCGAACCTGCACCGCCAGCCGCTGTACGCCGCCGCCGACGTCGGGCGCCCGAAGGCCGAGGCCGCGCGCGACCGCCTGGCCGCCATCGACCCTGCGGTCCGGCTGGTCGCCCACCCCCTGCTCGTCGACGCCGGCAACGCGGCGGCGTTGGTCAAGGGCTACGACGTCGTGGTCGACGGCCTCGACGACTTGGCCGCCCGCTACGCTCTCGGCGACGCGTGCCGGGCGGCCGGCATCCCCGTCGTGCATGGAGCGGTCACGCAGTGGGAGGGCCAGGTCGCCGTGTTCCCGTCGACGGGACCTTGCTACCGCTGCCTCCACCCGAAGCTTCCGGCGGAGCCGGGGCCCTCCTGCGCTGAGGCGGGTGTGCTCGGCCCTCTCCCGGGGCTCGTCGGGATGATGCAAGCCAACGAGGCCCTCAAGCTCATCCTTGGCCTGCCGACGCTGTCGGGCCGGCTGTGGCTCCACGACGCCAAGGACGGCACCTCACGCACCATCACCCTCAAGCACCGCGACGGCTGCGAATGCACCATGACGAAGCCGGCCTACTCCGACGCCCACGGAGAACTGCCCGCCGAGGGCGCCCCGGTCGCGTGCCCGCTGCCGTGGGCCGCCCCGGACGTCCCGGTCGTCCTGGCGGAGACCTTGAAGGGCCGCGAGTCCGAGGTCTTCCTGCTCGACGTGCGCGAGCCCGACGAGCACGAGGAGCTTGCGATCCCGGGCTCCGTCCTGATCCCGCTGGGTTCGCTGCAGCGCCGCCTGGTCGAGGTCCCCAAGGACCGCCAAGTCGTCGTCTACTGCGCCGCCGGCGGCCGCTCGGCGCGCGCCACGCATTTCCTGCGCCCGAACGGCGTCGAGGCGGCGAACCTGCACGGCGGCATCATCGCCTGGCAGCGGCTGCAGACCTAGGTCTGGACGATCGTCGGCCATTCGTTCCTTCTGGCCTGAACGACGCGCCACCTCCCATTTCCATGAGGGCCCAGTCGGAGAACGCGGCGCCCACGACGACGCCGACGGCGGAAAGAGGTTCAACCTCAAACAGGGAATCGAACGGGCTTGCAGGAATTGCCCAGATGGCATGCTTGGCCCTCCGCTGGCCTCATCTAGCCGCCTCCTGTCGCCGCAGCCATGTCCAGTCCCGCTCCGATTCCTATCCCCATGGCCGGCCCCGGGGCTCCCGAGGGCCAAGGCGGACCCGCGGACCCGCGCGCCGCGGAGCGGCTGAAGCGGCGCCTGCGCATCATCAACCAGATGAAGCGCATCAAGCACAAGCTCATCGTCGCCTCCGGCAAGGGCGGCGTCGGCAAGTCCACCGTCGCCTCCAACCTCGCCGCCTCCCTCGCCGCCGCGGGGCACAAGGTCGGCATCCTCGACATGGACCTCACCGGCCCCAACATCCCGCTCATGCTGGGCATCAAGCAAGGCGAGCTCGTGGAGACCGCCGACGGACTCGTGCCGTGGAAGGTCACGGACAACCTCGTCGCCGTGTCGATGCAGTTCCTTCTCTCCGACCCCGACCAGGCCGTCATCTGGCGCGGCCCCATCAAGATGCAGATCATCGGCCAGTTCCTCGGCGACGTCGCCTGGGGCGACCTCGACTACCTCGTCATCGACTTGCCCCCCGGCACTTCGGACGAGCCGCTGTCCGTGGCGCAGAACATCCCCGACGCCGACGGCGTCATCCTCGTCACGACACCGCAAGAGGTCGCCGTGGGCGACGTGCGCAAGTCGGCGCAGTTCGTGCAGAAGCTCGAACTGCCCGTCCTCGGCGTCATCGAGAACATGTCGGGACTCACGCTGCATGGCGAGACGACGCCGAACGCCACCGTCACCATCGACACGGGCCACGATCGCCACCGCGCCCACTCCGACGCCAACGGCCGCTTCGAGGTCGTCGTCGACGTCTTCAAGCGCGGCGGCGGCAAGGCCATGGCGGAGAAGCTCGGCGTCCCCTTCCTCGGCGCAGTGCCGCTCGACCTCGCCGTCATGCACGGCGGCGACGAAGGCAAGCCCTTCGCGCTGCAGGCGGCCGACACGCCGGCAAAACGGGCCTTCCAGGCGATCGTGACCAAACTCACCGCCGCCCAAGGCTGACGCCGGCCGCGGAATCAGGGCATCGCGGGAACGACTCCGTGGATTCCCGGATTCCCCGGCGAATCGGCGTCGTGCAACCTACGCGCTTTCGTCTTGGCTCGCCCGCTCGCGGGCCTCGTCACGGGCCCGGCGGCGCTCGCCCATCCCGGCCGCCATGCGGTCGAGGGCGCCCTGGACGGTGCTGGGCGCGTGGCGCCCCCCTTGCTTGGGCGCCGACTCGGGGGCCTTGTCGCCCTCGGGGCGTTCCGCGCTCGACTTGCCGAAGGCCTGCCGGGCTTTGCCGCCCGACCGGCGCGCGCTCTCGTCCATACATGTCCTTGGCCCGTCCTCCCGGATGAAGCCTCCGGTCGTTCGCCCGTTTGGGGCGCTGCCGGAGCCCAGGCGAGGGCCCTGGACCTAGTAGCGCTCGACGGTCTCGGTCTTCGTGGTCGTCCGGGTGCGGGTCGCCGGCCGGTCGGCCGCCGGGCGGGCGCGTCGCTTGCTGGCCATCTTGTCCCCGACCTTGTCGATGGCCTCGTTGACCTTGCGGCCGGCCTTGCGCACGCCGCCCTGGACCTTGCCCGCGCCTTCCTGCGTGCGGCCCCGCCGTTCGAGGTCGCGGTCGCCCGTCGCGCGCCCGACGGCCTTCTTCGTCTTGCCCATCGCCTTGTTCGTGTACTCGCCCATGCCCCACGGTATCCGCGCCGCGCGCATCACGGCTGAGGTCTGGGCATCGGCGCCGGCCCCGGCTCGCCTACTGGAAGCGCACGCGCCCGCCGAGCAGGCGTTCCCGCGCGGCTTGCCGTCGCTCCTCGACGGTCTGCGGAGGCGGCGAGGAGGCCCGCCGGGAGCTGGGCTCCGGTTCAGCGTTGATCCGCTTGCTGGTGCGGACCGAACCGTGGTCGGCGCCGTCGCGGGGGCGGGGGCCACGGGGCGTGGGCTCGATGGGCCCCAGGAGGGCGAGGATGTAGGAACGTAGGCGCTCGGTGCGCGCCTCGAGCATCAGCACGAGGTCGCCGACGCGGGAGACGGCGGACTTTGCGTGGGGGTCGAGGGCCTCGAACTTGTCGAGGACGGTGACGTAGTTGTTGACGGCGGCCAACAGGTTGCGGTACTCGCGGAAGGCCGCGCGGACCTCCTTCTCGACCTCCCTGGCATCTTGGGAGCCCGTCTTGCCCGGCGGCGGCCCGAGCGCGCGCTCCAGGAGATGGCTCAGTTCGTGGTAGCCGAACGGCTTCGACAGGTGGCCCCACGCCTGGTGGCGCGCGGCGATGCTGGCCAGCTCGAAGCTGGCGGAGAAGAAGGCGACCGGGATCCGGCTGGTGCGCGGGCTGGAGCGCAAGGCGGCCAGCAGGCCCGCGACGTTCAGGTCCTGCATCTTGACCTCCAAGAGGACGAGGTCGGGTTGCTCGCGGTCGACGACCTCGAGGATGTCGTCCGATTCGGCCAGCTGCAGGACCCTGTAGCCCATGGATTCGATGAGCATCCCGGTGCTCTGCAGGACGTCGGCGTCGGGGTCGATGATGAGGATCGTGCCCGGCCCGACGGGCGCGTCCGCGGCCGGGCCCGCCGCGGTCACGGGCGTTTGGCCACCGGCTTCTGCCCCTTCCACGCTCTCCTGGCCCATGCGCAGGAGAAACCGCCGGTGCGTCTAAGTACGGATAGGGACGGCTGTCTATCCTAAGATAAACTTCCCGGTACCCGCTAAATGTCTGGTCCGAGCATGGTGCGTTCGTCATTGCCCCGGCGCCATCTAACGCGTCGAGGGAAGTGACCCGGGCCGGGCCAAGAGTCCGGCGAGAGAACCGCCCCGCGAGGGGCGGCGCAAACACCGAGGTTACCATGAACGCCCTAGCGAAAGCACTGTCGATGACCGCCGCCCTCGGAGCCCTGCTCCTTGCCGTGCCCGGCCTCGCCGTGTCCCAAAGCCCGCCCACGACCGCCCCCGCCTCCACCGTCCCGCTCAGCTTCGGGATGGACGCCAACGCCGTGTCCGCCGAGACCGCCGCCGGCGTGCGACCCGACTACGGCACCTTCTGGATCGGCCCCTGGACCCTCGGCTCCGGCTGGGGTGGGCCCGATGCCCAAATGACCGCCATGAAGAACGCCGGCGTCACCCCTGCCATCCACCACTACTACTGGGGCGATGACATCAGCCAGTCCTGCCTTGAGAACGGCTGCTACAGCACCCTCCACAAGGCCGACAAGAACAAGGAAGGCTGGCAACTGCTCACCGACCAGCTCATCGCCCACCTCAACAGCAAGATGGGCGGCAAGCCCGTGCTCATCTTCCTCGAGACCGAGTTCAACAAGGGCAACGTCGCCACCTACGAGCCCCTCGACGGCTACCTCGCCGAGAAGGCCGCCCAGATCAAGGCCGGCTACCCCAACGCCAAGATCGTCATGTCCCTGGGCAACTGGAACTCCGCCGCCTGGTCGACCTGGGACCGCACCGCCGCGGCCAGCGACTACACCGGCATCCAGGGCATGCGCGGCTCCACGCGCCAGGACGCCACCGGCTACGCCACGCTCTACGAGAAGACCCTCGAAGGCGCCACGCTCTTGAAGTCCAAGTTCGGCAAGCCCGTCGTCCTGCAGGACATCGCCCTCTCGACGTACCCGGAGCCGGACTACCTCAAGCGCCAGGCCGACGAACTGCGCGACTTCTTCTCGCACTCGGCCGACCTCAAGGCGCAAGGCGTCCAGGCCCTGCTCTACCGCTCCTGGAGGGACTCGCCCACCATGGACACCGCCAACTACTACGGTGAGGCCGAGCGCCACTGGGGCCTCGTCTGGGCCGGGAACGCCACGCAGAAGGCCGGAGGCCAAGTGTGGATCGACGGCGTCAAGGCCGAGCGCGCGGGCTCCGCGACGCCCAGCCCGACCCCGACGCCGACGCCCCCGCCGAACCGCGCCCCGGCGGCGTCGTTCGTCGCCTCGGTCAGCGCCCTCACGGTCGCCGTCGATGGCTCGGGCTCGTCCGACCCGGACGGCCAGGCCATCACCTACGCCTGGACGTTCGGCGACGGCGCCACGGCCATCGGCGCCACCGTCAGCCACATGTATGGCGCGGCCGGGACGTACACCGTGACGTTGAGCGTCAGCGACGGGTCGCTGGCGTCCACCGCCTCGCAGGGCGTCTCCGTCGTCAAGCCCAACCAGGCTCCGACGGCGGGCTTCACCGCGTCCGCCAGCAACCTGGCCGCCGCCTTCGACGCGTCGGCTTCGTCCGACCCGGACGGCACCCCGCTCTCCTACGCGTGGACCTTCGGCGACGGCGCGACGGCCAGCGGCCGCACGGCCAGCCGCACCTACGTGGCGGCCGGCACCTACACGGTGAAGCTGACCGTCAGCGACGGCCAAGCGACGGCCGCCGCGAGCAAGACGGTCACCGTCGCCGCCGCTGCGACGTCGAGCTCCTCGACGTCCTCGGCGCCGCCGACGCCCGGCTACGCGGCCTCGTTCACCTTCGGCCCGGGCGCCAACGAGTACTGGGTGGAGGCCAAGGTCTCCGCCAGCCCGGCGCCCGCCAAGGTCGAGGTCAAGGTCGGCTCCGGCGCCTGGTCGCCCCTGCGCCAGCGCGACGCCATCACCTGGGGCGAGGGGATGCACGTCGTCAAGGGCACGCCGGTGGCCTTCCGGGCCACGGCCGCCGACGGCCGCGTCGCCACGACGGCCTCGCAAGCCTACCTGTCGACCGGGACGATGACCGGCACCAGCAGCCCGAGCGCGACGCCGACGCCCTCACCGGCGCCCACGACGTCGACCTCCGGCACCGCGTTCAAGGCGTACTTCACGCCCCGCTCGGTCGGCAACGACTGGTGGATTGAGGCCGCCACGACGGCCAACCAGCCCATCGCCAAGGTCGAGGCGAAGGTCGGCTCCGGCGCCTGGACGGTGCTGCCCCCGACGGACTGGGGCACGTACGCGAAGTCCATCAACGCCCCCAACGGCAGCCAGGTGACGTTCCGCGCGACCACGAGCGGCGGCGCCACCAGCCTGAGCGCCGCGACGACGTGGACCTAGGACGAAACCAAGAGGTCTCGTCCGGTGCGGCTGCAGCCCCGATGGGACCACCCCGGGCCTGCTCTATCCTTAACCCCCTCCCTCCATCCTGAACCCATGACGCAGACCACCCAGACGTACGAAATCACCAAGCGCGGCGCCAAAGGCGAACCGCTGGAGATCTCGTGCCGCGCCCATGCGGCCTGCTCGTGGCGCCTCGCCTCCACCGGTCCGAAGAAGGACGACGACGCCATCTTCGTCGCCATGGTCGGCGCGCACATCAGCGAGTGCAGCACCCCCGACCGCCAGGCCTCTGGCCACGAGCGCCGCAAGCGCCGTTAGCCGACTCCGACGACCGGGCCACGGATTTCACGGATTCCGCGGAACCCGGTTTCCGTGACCTCCGTGCAATCCGTGGCCGGTCGGAAGGGCGTCGGCACCCAAGCGCAACCCTGAACAAGGGCACTCCGTCGGCCCCGCCATGGCTGCGCCCCTCATCCTCGCCGAGGGGCTCGGCAAGTCGTACGGCGGCAAGCGGCTCTTCGACGACGCCAGCTTCCAGGTCGAGGTCGGCGAGAAGGTCGCCCTCGTCGGGCCCAACGGCGCCGGCAAGTCGACGCTCCTTCGCATCCTGGCCGGCCGCGAGAGGCCGGACCACGGCACCCTCAAGCTGCAGACGGTGCGCACCCACTGGTTCGACCAGCACCCGGAGATCCCCGAAGGCGCCACCGCCCGCGACCTGCTCGTCGGGCCCGCCGACGCCCCGCCGAGCCTGAAGGCCGAGCGGGACGAACTGGAGGCGCGCATCTCGGACCCGGCGCTCTACGAGTCGCCGGGATACGAGGCCGTGCTGGAGCGCTTCGCCGCCGTGGAGCGCGAGATCCAGCTCGCCTCCCACGCCGCCGCCGGGGCGGCCATCCCCTCCGTCGCAAAGGACCTCGGCTTCACCGAGGCCGACCTCGACCAGCAGGCCGCCAGCCTGTCCGGCGGCGAGAAGACCCGCCTGTTCCTGGCGCGCACGCTGTCAGCGGTCCGCAACGGCGACTTCGTCGTCCTCGACGAGCCGACGAACCACCTGGACGTCGACTCCATCGAATGGCTCGAGTCCTGGCTGCAGGAGTCCCAGGGGACCGTGCTGGTCGTCGCGCACGACCGCGCCTTCCTCGACGCCGTGGCGCAGCGCGTCTTCGAGGTCTCCAAGGGCCTCATCACCTGCTACGAGGGCAACTACGAGGACTACGTCAAGGCGCGCGACGAGGACATCGAGCGGCAGCGCCGCGACCACGAGAAGGCGCAGGACAAGATGCAGGCCGCCAAGGACGTCATCCTGCAGTACCGCCAACAGAAGCGGTTCGACGGGCAGTACGCCTCGAAGATGAAGGCCCTGGAGAAGTACAAGGCCGCCCTCGACCACGCCCCCGACCCCGTGCTGGAGAAGCTCGGCTTCGGCCTCACGTTCGACGCCGTGGACAAGTCGGGCGTCGAGGTCCTGCGCGTGCACGGCCTGAAGAAGGCCTACGAAGGCCACGAGGTGCTCAAGGGCGCCGAGATCGAGCTGCGCAAGGGCGACCGCGTCGGCCTCGTCGGCGGCAACGGGCAAGGCAAGTCCACGCTGCTGAAGATCCTCACCGGCCGGCTCGAGAAGGATGCCGGCACCGTGCGCGTCGCGCCGGGCGCAAAGTCGATGTTCTTCAGCCAGGAGCACGACGACCTCGACCTCCGGCGCACGCTGCACGAGGAGATCCTCGACGCGCGTCCCCTCTTGGACAAGCAGGACTGCAAGGCTCTGCTGGGCCGCTTCCGCTTCAACCCCGACGTCGACATGACTCGCCGCGTCTCCAGCCTCTCGGGCGGCGAGCGGCAGCGCATGATGCTGCTCAAGTGCATCCTGAAGCCCTCCAACCTGCTCATCCTGGACGAGCCGACGAACCACCTGGACCTTTGGGCGCGCGACGTCGTCATCCACGCCCTCAACTCCTACCATGGAACGCTCCTCGTCGTGAGCCACGACCGCTTCCTGCTCGATTCCGTGACGAGCAAGACGTCGGTGCTGGAGGGCGGCCTGGTGACGACCTACCAGGGCGGATTCACCGAGACACGCGACCTGTACCACCAGCGCAAGGCCGTCGTCGAGGCGACGCACTACGTCGTGCGCAAGAAGTTCACCGACTGGACGTCGAACACCAAGTACGCGGCGGACACCGACGTGATGTTCACCGAGGCGCAAGTGGCCGCCAGCATGACCCTTCGCAACGCCATCCAGCAGGGCTGGCTGGAGCGGCATGACTAGCCGCCGCCTCGCCATCGCCTTCGCCGCCTTCGTCGTCGCCTCGGCGCTGCACTTCGCCGACAACGCGGCACGCTTCGACCGGTACCACGACGCCGGCACGCATTGGCTGACGCCAGCCATCGTGGTCGGCGCGTGGTTCGTCCAGACCGCCATCGGGGCCGTGGGGCTCGTCCTCCACCGCAGGGGCCACGGCGCCGGCCGCCCCATCCTGATGGCCTACGCGATCCTTGGGTTCGCGGGCCTCGCGCATTACCTGGCCGGCATGCCACGGCCGGACGCCTGGATGCACGCTGCCATCGCGCTCGAGGCCCTCGCCGGCCTGGCCTTGCTGGCCGCCGCGGCGATGGCAAAGCCTTCGCCGACGCCTCCCAACGCTGCCTTCAAGTAGAAGTGCGGACTCAAACACACCTATGCCCCAGACGGAGCAGACCTCGACCCCGGTCGGGTCCATCAAGATCGAGCAGACCCTGTCCATGACGGTCACGGACGGCGCCCGCAAGAAGCTGCAGGAGTTCCTCGGCGACAAGCCCCTTTCCTCGGTCGGCGTGCGCATCAGCGTGCAGGCCGGCGGCTGCTCCGGCGCCAGCTACGGCATGGAGTTCGCCGAGACCCCCGAGGCCGGCGAGCAGACCCTCGTCGCCAACGGCGTGAAGCTCTTCGTGCACCCGATGCACGCCTCGATGCTCAACGGCATCACCGTCGACTTCCTCGACGAGCTCATGGGCGGCGGCTTCAAGATCGGCAACCCCAACGCCACCGGCGGCTGCGGTTGCGGCAAGTCGTTCAGCGCCTGAGCACGCCAAACCCGCCAGTCCATCTTCGGGGAGCCCCCTGGCCGGTGCCGATGGCGGGTCAGCTGCTGACGCTGGCGGCTGACGCTCCCATCCTGCGCGCACAACCTGCTGCCCAGGGCTTTGCCCTCCACCTTGCCGGTGCCGGACCCTATTTCCCCGTCGGTGTCGCTCTTCCAATGCAATGGACGGCCCCCGGATCCTCGTGGTCGGAGCCTCGGCGGGCGGCTTGGAAGCATTGCGGCGTTTCGTGGCTCAATTGTCACCGGAGTTTCCGGCCGCGGTGTTCATCGTCCAGCACATGACGGCCGATACCTCCGGTGAAGCGCTCTTGGAGGCTCTGC
>JAXDQQ010000236.1:0-9307 GCA_034667805.1 Thermoplasmata archaeon
AGATGCCGCGGACGGCGTCGTAGGCGAGGAAGCCCGTGACCAGGATGGCGAGGTAGAGGAAGTAGCGGTGCACGTTCTGGATGACCATGAGGCCCTTCTCGCCGCGGTACTTGACGCCCTTCGTCGCCTCGACGGCGCAGCCAGCCGGGCGCGCCACGAACGAGCGGTAGTACGCCTTGCGGTAGTAGTAGCAGGTGAAGCGGAAGCCGGCTGGGAGGGGCAGGACAAGGAACGCCGGGTTGGTCAGCAGCGCCACGCCGAGCGTCCCGACGAAGGGCAGCTGGGCGACGGCGTCGCGCAGGAAGGCCGGGACAAGGAACGTGAGGTCCGGCGTGCCGAAGGGAGACAGGTAGTGGTAGTGGCCGTTGTCGACCTCGAAGAAGCGCGTCGCCAGGTCGTTGCCCTCAAAGACGCGGAAGGTCGCGTACGCCACGAAGCCGCCCAGGATGGCCACGTAGACGGCCGGCTCGATCCACCACAGGTCCCGGCGCTGCGTCCCCAGGAACGAAGTCGGGTGGGCCGCGGCGGTCTCCGGGGGCATCGGGTCCGGCGACTTGGGGCGGTCTTAAGGGCCTTTTGACCGCCTTCCAGGAGAGGTTGAGTCTCTAGCCCAGCCACGACGGCGAAGGCTTCAGGGGGTCCAGGGGGACGGAAGTCCCCCTGGCGGGGGGAAAGGGGCGGGGGGCAGAGCCCCCCGCCGTGTGGGCGAAGCCCACACTTCGGGTCGTAGGGGCGATAGCCCCTACTTGAACTGCTTGCGGAACTCGCCGCTGGACACCTGGTCCTGGACCAGCTTCAGCACCACCAAGGCCGTGATGGCGGCGGCCACGATGGACAGGAGGATGACCTTCAGCGGGAAGGTCGTGGGCGGGGCGCGGTCGACCGTGCCGGCCACGACCTGGGCGCGCAGGCCGATGTCGCGCTGGCATTCGCCGTAGGCGTCCTGCGCGTGCGCGCCGCGCTCGACGTCCTCCCACCAGAAGTCGAGCTGGAAGGCGGGGGCCGCGCCGAGGGTGAGGTCCATGCCGTAGCTGCCCAGCAGCATCTTGCCAGTCACGATGATGCTGTAGAAGCCCATCTGGTCGGCGGGGAACTCGATGGTCGCGGCGCCGGCGGCCAGGACCGACCATTCGACGGTGGTGTTGCCCGCCTCGCTGCCGTCGGGGGCGCGCACGGCGACGCTCACGGCGTTGAACCCGGGCGGGGCCTTGGTGGTGCCCGTGAAGGTCAGGGTGCCGGTGCCGCCGAAGCGCGTGTTGAGGAACTCGTAGGTCCGCGTGTATTCGGCCTCCGTCGTGGGGACGCCGTTGGGGACGTCCGAGGGCCCGTTGAAGTGGTACTTGTCGTCGCTGGGGGCGGCGCCGGCGGGGGAGGAGAGCACGATGTGCAGCTCGTCGTCGCCGCGGGTGACCTCGGCCTGCAGCTCCTGCGTCGCGTCGTCGCGGATGCCGTCCGCGGCCATCGCCAGCGTGGCATCCAGTTCCTCCGCGCCGCTCACCGGGTCGGTGAAGTTGGCCATGACGAAGACCGGCGGCATCTTGGTGTAGTCGATGAACTCGGACGCCTTCATCTCGGCCGTGGCGTGGCCGACGACCTCGGCGCGCGCCGTCTGCCCGTCGGGCAGGACCGGGTAGTACGCCTTGTCGATGGTGAGGTTGGTGGCGATGGGGCCCTGCGAGCCCGCGTCGCCGTCGAAGTCGCCGACCTCGACGCGCATCGGCGTGAAGCCGTCGACGAGGCCGGCGATGCTGATGCGGCCGCGGTCGAGCTCGGGCCGCAGCTGCACGAAGGCGCAGCCGGCGAAGTCCATGACGGTGTCGCCGGAGCCGGGGTTGGAGGCCATGGCACTGCCGTTGCCGAAGCCGGCGACCAGGTAGTAGGTCACGTGGTCGACGCTGGCGTACGCCGAGGGCACGACCGGCGCGTCCTCCTTCGCCAGCGCGGCCGTCGGGAGCATGAGAAGCATCAGGGCGAGCGCGGCGAGGCGAAGGGAGGTCATGCGTACGCCTCGATGGCGGTCGGGTCGTGCGAGCCGGCCTGGTAGCGGAATGCCAAGGCGCCCAGGGACAGCGGCGTCGCGAGCGCGGCCAGGACCCAGCCGGGGCCGAGCGCCGTGCGGATGTAGCCGGGGTCGAGCAGGCGGTCCGTGAACGTCCCGTCGACCTGGTCGCCCCGCATCGTCTGGGGCAGGACGTAGTAGGTCAGGACCAGCCCGGCCAAGCACCCGAGGACGGCGAGCACCGAGACCAGGAGGCTCAACCCGCGCGGGAAGGAGCGCAGGAACCGGAAGGCCTCGAAGAGGACGAAGAGGGCCATGCCTCCCGCCGCCGTCGCCGCCGCGATGCCGAGGTAGAGCACGCCCTGCTTGGCGCCCTCGGCGTCGCTGGGCTGCTGGTCGCCGGTCTGCCGGAACGGCATGTAGTCGAGGCTGTGCTTCTCGACGCGCGTGTCGGACGGGTCCTGCGGGCCGCCGTCCGCCGTCTTGCGGCCGGTGGACGAGTCGAAGGACCACCACGGCGTGACGAACGTGAGGGCCAGGAGGCCGACGGCCAGCAAGGCCAGCAACAGGGCGCCCCAGGATGGATCGCGGTCGCGTTGCACCGGTCAGCTCCCGCAGAACCCATTGGCGCCAGGGACCGCGCAGGCGGCGCTGCCGCCCTTGACGGGCATGTTCTCGATCACAGGGATGGGCACCGGCGGAGGCGTGACGGCGTCCGTCGGGGCGAACTGCGGGCGCAGCACGTGCATGCGTCCGTAGAGCTCGCGGTCCGGCGTGTGGATGCCCGGCACCGGGAAGATGGTCGTCGGGTCGACGTCGACGACCGGCAGCCGCAGGACGGCGTCGCCGTCGAGGACGAGCCGCACGGGCGACGGCGTCGCGGTGGCGAGGTGGTCGGCCCCTTGGCCTTGGAAGATCCAAGCGACCAGGCGGTGGCCGCGCGGGATCATGACCTCGAGAGGCTCGAGCTCCATCTGCGCCACGTAGCGCGTCCCGGTGACCAGGTTCTGCGGCTCCTCGCCGCCGGCGTAGTAGCGCAGGTTGAGCTGGCCGTGGGCGATGGCGGGCACGGGGAACTGGCCGACGGGGCCGGGCTCGCACTGGCCGCGCGCGTCGCAGTTGCCTGCTTGGGCGCGGACGTTGCCTTCGGCGTCCTCGTCGAAGAGCCAGACGGCGATCTGGCCGCCCGGGCCCTGCGCCTCGAACGGCAGCTTGAGCTGCGGCATGCCGGAGAACCGCAGGTCTTCCGTCAGGATGTCGCCGCGCAGCTCCAGGACCGTGCCGGGCGTCGCCTGGGTGCCGGGCATCAGGTCGATGGTGGAGGAGCCTGCGGTGAACGTGCCATCCGCGTTGATGGGCAGGTCGGTCCACAGGGGCGCCGTCGGCGGGAAGGCCTCGGCGTTGCGCCAGTAGCCGATGTCGTCCTGCACCTGGACGGGGGGGCCGACGTCGTTGGTCGTGTTGCCCTTGAGGTAGCGGTCGAACCAGCGCAGCAGGACCTCGGCCCAGTCGAGGCGGCAAGGCAGCGTGACCCACGCCTCGCTGCGTCCGGAGCAGCTCCCGTCCGGGGTGTTGTGGTCCCACTGGCCGTACCACTCCTTCATCTCGATGCCCTTGGCGCGCAGTTGCGCGTTGAAGGGGATGGCGGAGTGCGGGTCGACGTTCCAGTCCTGCAGGCCGTGGATGAGGAAGATGGAGCCCTTGTAGTTGTCAAGGACCGCCTGGCGGTGGTCGCGTTCCGTCCAGTACGAGCTGAACTCGCCGCCGCGGGCTCCCGTCGCGTAGGTGTAGTAGCCCAGGGCGCCGCCTTCGTAGACCTCGGGGCACACCAGGTTCTGCACGTTCTGGTAGTCCTCGCGGCCGTTGGCCTGGCCCAGGACGACGCCGGGCAGGGCAGGCACGGGCAAGGGTGGCTCGGTCGGCGGGACCGGCGGCTGCGGCGTGCGGCCGAAGTCGTCGTCGAAGCCGAAGCCCCAGTACACGGCGTCGTGCATGATGGGGCCGCGCGATTCGGCGCTGCCGTTGTGGAACATCAGGTCGTAGATGTCCGGCAGCCCGGAGATGGGCACGATGGTCTTGAGGGCCGGGTTGCCGGTGGCGGCGACCTCCCAGGGCGTCGAGCCGTCGTACGACGTGCCGATCATCGCGATGTTGCCGTTCGACCAGGGCTGCTCGGCCAGCCAGGTGACGGCCTGGTCGAGGTCATGCACCTCCGACGGTCCGAGGAGGTCCATGCAGCCGCCGGCCGTGCCGGTGCCGCGCACCGCGAGCTGGACGATGGCGTAGCCGTGCGGCAGGAAGTTCTCCAGCCCGAGCTGCGTCGACTGGCCCGGGAAGTCGATGGTGTCGTTCTCGGTGCCGGCGCGGCAGGGCCGCTGGCCCTTGACCTTGCAGTGCTCGAAGACCTCGTAGTACGGGCCGGCGTCGATGATGATGGGCACGGGCTCCGTCAGGTTCTGCGGGCGCCAGATGGCCATCACGATGAGCACCGTGGCCTCGCTCAGGCTCTCGGCCTTGGGGTCGTAGGCCGGCAGCGTGGAACGCAGCTGCACGACCTCCGGCTCGCCCACGTCGTACAGCCCGGGCACCAGGACGTGCGAGGGGCTGGAGAACAGGTACGTGCCGGGGAAGACTCCAGGATTCTTGTATTCCACGTCGGGGTCGAACGACTCGTACTCGTCGTACGCGCCGAAGCAGCCCGAGAGGGCGCCCGCCGCCAGCAGTAGGGCCAGTGCCAGGGACGGGCGCCGCGCCATGGGCTCACCGGGCCTTGAGGACCGGCTCCGTGGCGACCTTGCGCTTGCTGTGGCCGTTGCGCGGCCGCGCCAGCTCGCGCAGGCCCTCGAGGACCTGCTCCTTGCGCGCGCCCACGAGGATCTCCTCGAGGGCCTCGGCGAGGTTCTTGGCGTACAGGATCTGCACGCGCTCCTTGTAGAGCGGGTTCAGCAGCACGTCGTTCCGGTTCTCCTCGGGCACGATGGCACGGCCGTAGCCGGCGTCGACGCCGCTTTCGATCTGCTGCGTGACGCCGCGCACCGGGCGCAGCTCGCCGTTGACGGTGAGCGCGCCGATGAGCACGGTGTCCTGCCGGACCTGCACGCCGTCGAGGGCCGAGAGCGCGCTGACGGCCATGGCAAGGCCGCACGCGTTGGCGTCGACGCCCTCCTGGGCGACGACCGACTGCACGTGGATGTCCTTGCCCATGATCGAGTCGCCCGCGAAGGTCTTCAGGAGGGCCTCGACGAGCTCGGCCTGCACCTTGGCGGAGGCCTCGATGCCGCCGCCGAAGGCGATGCGGCCGCCCGAGCGGCTCAAGGGTGGCGTCACGGCCGAGGCGATGGGCACGATGAGGCCGGCGGGCTCGCCGACCTCGCCGGTGCCGACGAGTCCGGCGCCGGCCGCCAGGCCGACGAGCTCGCCCGCGGGGCGCACGGCGTCGGAGCGGCGGCGCGATTCCAGCGCCTGCTCGACGATCTGCTGCTCCAGGCTGCGGCTCAGGCGCTTGGCGGCGCGCACGTCGTCGGCGGTGACCGACTGGCGGCCTTTCTGGGCGGCGATGTCGCCGGCCGTGCGCACCAGGCCGCCGAGCTCACGCAGGCGGAGGGTGAGCTTGCCGCGCTGGCCGCTGCGGCGCTGCGCCTCGAGGATGGTCTCGGCGATGGCGTCGCGCTCGAAGTGCGGGATGCGCCCGTCGCGCTTGACCTCCTGCGCGACGAAGCGGCACAGCTTGAGGCGGTTCTCGTGGTCGTCCGGCATGGCGTTGTTGACGTAGACCTCGTAGCCGTAGCCGCGGATGCGCGAGCGCAGGGCCGGGTGCATGCCCTTGTGGCTGCCGTCCGGCGGCTGCACGGCGTCCAGGTTGCCGGCCGCGACGAGGATGAACTCGCAGGGCACTGGCCCAGTGCGCACCATGGCGCCCGAGGACGTCTCGGACTGGCCGACGATGGCGAACTCGCGGTCCTGCATGGCGGTCAGCAGGGCCTGCTGGCTGTCCAAGCGGAGCACGTTGATCTCGTCGATGAACAGGATGCCCTTGTGCGCGCGGTGGATGGCGCCGATCTCGACGCGCTCGTGCGTCGGGGTCTCGAGGCCGCCCGACTGGAAGGGGTCATGGCGCACGTCGCCGAGGAGGGCGCCGGCGTGGCTGCCCGTGGCGTCGACGTAGGACGCGTGCGTCTCCTTCTTCGGGTCGTGGCCCATGAGGAGCTTGGGGACCGCGAACATGACCGGGTCCTTGCGCGCCTTGAACATGCCGAACAGGAGGATGGCCACGAGGATCATGATCCCGAACGCCATGAGGTCCTGCGAGTCGATGAAGTACCAGAGGCCGAGGCCGAGGATCGTGATGAGCAGGGTCCATTCGACGGTCTTGATGACGATCTTCTTGCGGCGCGCGCGGCGGCGCATGTCGACGATGACGTCCGGCCCCTTGCCGGCGTCCACGGTGAGGATGTGCGGCTGGTTCGGGTCCTTGGCGTTGTGGTAGGTGAGGACGTCCGAGAGCTTCTCGGGCGGCAGCATCTCCGACATCGCCTTGGCGATCATCGACTTGCCCGTGCCGGGGTCGCCGATCAAGAGCAGGTGGCGCTTCTGCGACGCGGCCTTCTGCGCGGCGGCGACGGCCTGGTCCTGCCCGATGACCTGGTCGATCAGCGTCTTGGAGACCTCGATGTCCTTGGAGGACGCGATGGAGGTCTGCTTGGCGATCCAGTCGTACGGGTCCGTGATGAGCGGGCCGACGGGCTCCGCGGCCTTCGCGGCGGCGGGCGTCGCCTTGGCGACCTTGGTGGCGGTCTTCGGCTTGTCGTTGGTGTCGTTGCGGGGCATCCGTCACTTCCGGTTCTTGGCGAGGGCCGCGTTGATGTCCTTGCGGCGGTTGACGATGAAGGAGGCGGCGATGAGCGCCGATACGGTGATGCCGGCGGCCGGCACGAGCACGGTGGAGGCGGACGACGCCGTGGCGGGCGCCGCGATTGGCGCCGGCGGCGGGGCGGGCAGGGCGGCCGGGCCGCGCAGGTTGGTGATCTCCACGACCTCGGCGAAGATGACCGTGCCGTAGTCGCCGACGGCGAAGAACTCGCGGGCGTACGCCGGGCCGAGGACGTGCTCGACCGACTGCTGGTCGGTGTAGCGGTACTCGTCCTGCAACGGCAGCTGGAGGAAGTCGTCCGACAGGTCGTCGTAGGCGGCCTCGGGCGCCTGCAGGAGCGCGGCGTCGGTGCGGTTCTGGAGGTTGCCGACGTCGAGCCTGAGCTTCGCCAGGAGGCCGTGGTCCTCGTCGAGGGCGACGATGGACTTCATGATGTGCGGGTTGACGGTGGCCTGCAGCGAGCCAAGGCCGACGCCGGAGGGCTGGACGCGCTCCTTGAGCAGCAGGTGGAGGACGCCCGAGTGCTCGCGGTAGATGACGTCCTGGACGTTGGCCGCGACGATGCGGATCGCCGGGTCCACCTTGGTGACGTCGGAGCCGTGGTGCGCGACCGCGCCCCACTCGACGCGGCCCGAGTCCTTGTTGTACGTCCCGAACGTGGCGTCCAGCGCGAGCTGGCCGTCCACGGCGAGCGCGCTCACCAGGGCGAGGCGGCCGTCGGAGCGGACGCCCAGCTTGGGGGTCACGCCGACCATGGGCGCGGCGCCGATGTACTGCGGCTCGCCGCCGGAGGACTCCATGCGGAACATCTCGACGGTCCCCGGGGCGCCGGTGGGGTCCCACGGGAACGGCCCTTCGGTCGGGTTGGTGACGCATCCGACGTACAGCCAGCCCTCGGAGAGGACCGGGTTCGTGCTGCTGATGCAGGGACCGATGGCCCACTCCTCCTTCTGGTAGTGGTACGGGGACTTGGTGGACGACGTCGACCAGACGACGCCGATCACGCTCTTGGCCTTCCCCTTGGGCGCGGCGGGCGCGTCCTGCGCCGCCGTCTTGCCGCCGGGGGGCGGGATGCAGGGCGCCGGCGGCGAGGGCAGCACGCAGTCCTGCGCGGGCTCCGTCTGGTTGAGCGCCACTCCGGGCAGCTGCTCGTTCCAGACGATGGTCATGTTGTCGGTGACGGGGTTGAAGAGGAACCACATCTGGCTGATGGTGTTGCCGAGGAAGACGGGGTCGAGGTACTGCGTGTGGTACTCGCCGTCCTGCTCCTGGTCGATGGTGTCCAGGCTGGCGAACTTCTGCGAGGCGATGACGTAGTCGAAGCCGGTGCCGCCCTTCGGCATGGCGTAGAGGGAGCCGACGTAGACGTGGCCGTACGGGTCGATGGTGACCTGCGGGTGCTGGCCGTAGGCGTTCGGCCCGACGTCCTCAGGAGGGAAGAACGGGTTGTCGACCCACGAGGCGCCGTGGTCCGTCGAGGTGAACGTGGTGAAGACCTGGCCGCAGCGGCTCTTCGGCGTGGGGCCCGGGTCGCACGTCGAGCTGCCGGTGCCGGCGCCGCCGCCGTCGTGCACGCCGCCGTGCAGGCTCGCGACGATGAGGTTCGCCGGGTCGAACGGATCGACGGCGACCGACGGGTCGCCCATCATGTCCTGCTCGTCGACGGCGCGCACGGGGCAGTCGACCGTCGTCGGCACGCGGGCGTAGGTCTCGGGGCAGTCGATGACGAGCTTGTACTCGACGCCCGCCCCGCCCGGCGCCTGGCCCGTCGTGGCCGCCGGCACCACCATCGCAAGGAGGAACACCGAAGCAAGCAAGGCCGTGGAACGCATCGACTGGACCCACCGTGCCACCCTGGGGACCGGCATTCCGCCGTTCCACCGGGGCAACGTATCCGAAGCACTTCCGTGGCTCTCAAATAGTTTCTGCGCTCGACGTCGAAGTGGACGTGGGTTCCCATGCCCTGCGCCCGCTGGCGGTTTTCGGGCAGCCCGCCCCGCGCAGGCCGGCCGCGAAGCCGGCCGCAAGTGCCCGTCGCCCGCAATTGAATCCGGCGTCCGCGATGGTGGCCGACCCTAGAAAACCAGGAGGGAGCGGCCCGGCGCGACCGCCGGCGACCACAATGTCTTAACCGGCGGCCGGCAAGCGGCCACCGATGCGGATCCTGGTCATCGCGACTCTTGTCCTAGCCCTGGCGGCCGGCTGCCTGGACCAGGCCGGCCCCACCCCCACGGCCACGCCCACGGCGACCCCCGGTCCGACGGGCCTGACGGCCGTCGCCGGGCTGGCCGGCGCCAACGGCACCGCGGCGAGCCTGCCCGCCGAGTTCCTCGCGGGCTTCCGCATCGACGACGTGCACGTCGGCCTCGACGGCCCCGAGCCCAATGTCGGCGTCACGTCGAGCGGGGCCGTCTTCGCGACGGCGCTGGAGACCGTCG
>JAXDQQ010000237.1:0-4615 GCA_034667805.1 Thermoplasmata archaeon
TGCTGGCCGGGTGCTCCTTCAAGGGCGAGACCAAGGACGACGGCGGCGACAGCGACGGCGGCGTCTCCGTCGGCGGCGACGGCGACAACAACGACGACAAGAACTCGCCCAGCGCCTCCATCGGGGCTGTCGTGTCGGTCCTGGGCGTCGCCCTGCTGGCCCGTCGCAAGATGATGGGCTGATCCTCCCTCATCCCTGCCCGACCCCGTCAAGATACCCAACCGACCCAAACCCTGCCGATGACGCGATGACGCCGAGGCGGGCCGGGCCGTTCGAGACGAACCGTTAAGGCGGCCCCCAGGTTGGAACGGTCGTGGCGCAGGAGGTCCAGGACAACGTCTCGTACGAGATGCTGCAGGACCTCCTGCGCGCCGAGCGCCGCAGCAACAAGCTGATGGCCGTCCCGGCGCGCTTCTGGCCGATGGTGCGCGAGTTCCTCGAGCTCGTCACGCAGGCCTTCCGCATCGAGCAGGCGAAGGACCCCTTCAGCCGCAAGGTCATGATGCTGTCCGACCAGGTCAAGAACGCGTTGCACGCGTCGCAGTCCCTGTGGGCGCTGCGCGAGCGCAAGCTGGCGATGCTTGCCCTGGCGGCGACCAAGGAGCGCAAGATGCCGGACGGCATCACGCCGGACGAGGGCGCCCTTTACCACGACCTGGTCGGCGTGCTCGAGGAGTCGCGCAACCGCGTCTTCGACGGCACCGTCGCGGCCCCGAGCCTGGAGCCGCCCGCCTTGCCGGTCCCGACGGCCGCCCCGGCCCCCACCTCGGCGCCTCCCGTCCAGATGCCGGTCTTCGAGCGCCAGCAGCCCGCCGCCGTCACGGCCGCGCCCGTCAACGTCCCGCACGACACGCGCTCCGCCCCACCGGAGATGACGACGATCCGCGCGCTGTCGGACTTGCCGCCCTTCGTCGGGCCCGACATGCAGACCTACACGCTCAAGGCGGGCGACATCGCCACCGTGCCGCCCAGCATCGCCAACCTCCTGGTCCGCCGCAACAAGGCGGCCGTCGTCGAGAGCGTCTAGGCGATGGCCGGCCGCCGCGGTGCCGGCGCCGCCGACTCCGCCGTGCGCACGGCGCGCTGGTCGGCGTGGGACGGCTCCGGGCTCGAGGTCGCCAAGCTCCTGGTCGGGCCCTCGGGCACGCAGGCCGCCGGCGAGCTGGCCGCCGAGTCCGGCGAGCGGCCCTGGGCGCAATATGCCATCGCCTGCGACGCCGCGTGGCGGACGCTCGACGTGCGCGTCCAGCTGGCCGACGGCCGCAGCCTGGTGTTGCAAAGCGACGGCGCGGGCTCTTGGCGGCGCGACGGGAAACCCGTGCCTGAGCTGGCAGGCGCCATCGACGTCGACCTGTCGGGCAGCCCGCTGACGAACACCTTCCCCATCCGCCGCCCGCCCTGGGCGTCGGCGACCGGGCGCGCATCGCGGCCGCCTACGTCGACCTGCCCTCGCTTGCCGTCAAGCCGGACCTGCAGCGCTACACCCGGCTGTCCGAGCGGCGCTACCTGTTCGAGTCGCCGGCCTCGGGGTTCGCGCGCGACATCGACGTCGACGACGATGGCCTCGTGGTGACCTATCCGGGTCTCTTCCGGCGCGTCGGCTAGGCTCCCAACGGTTGCGGACCGACCGGGAAACCCGGGAAACGCGGGAAAGACCACGGGGGTCGTTTTCCCTGTTTCTAGGGTTTACCGGAGCCCTTCGTCGGTCCGTAGAGCCTAAGTCCCAGGCCCCCGTCGTCGCGGCGTGCCCGGGGACGCCTCCGACCGCTCACCGTTCCGCAAGTCCGAGCTGAGCGACGAGCAGGCCCAGAACGCGTACCACTCGAAGCACGACCTGCGCGAGATGTACACGCGGGAGAACGTCGAGCGCCGCCGCGCCGGTTCGCACACCCTGCGCCGCTTGCTGACCACGCCGCAGGACAAGCTGTTCATCGCGCGCGGCGTCAAGATCCGCGACGAGTACCAGGTCGCCAACAACGACGACGTCGTGGTCGTCCTCGCGCAGCAGCTCATCGCCGAGGGCAAGGAGCCCGAGCTCGACCAGAAACTGGCGGAGCTGGCCAAGAGGACCGTCGTGCCGAAGCGGGTCCGGCCGGCGGCTCCCTAGGGCCGTCGAGGAAACCGCGCCAAACGCTAAGTCGGTGTGCGCCGCCTGGCCCGGCATGCGCTGGGTCGCCCTCGTCGTGCTCCTCCTGTTGGCCGGTTGCGCCCAGCCCACCCCGCCTTCGGACACGGGCGTAGCCGTCGGGGCCGACGATGGCCGCACGAGCCGCACCATGGCCGGGGAGGGCGGCGGTGGCCGCTTCGACGCGACCTTCGACCTCCAGATCCGGCCCGACGGGGTCGGCGGCACCATCTGCGTGCCCGCCACCTGCATCGCCAACGCGGACTGCATCTTCTTCCTGGACGACCCGGAGAGCGAGGGCTACACGCTGTCCAACGGGACGGTCGTGCTGACCTGGGCAGCGGCCACGCCTTTGGCGGAGCAACTGGTGATCGCCGTCACCGGGGCCAAGTCGTTCGAGGCCCGCGGGACCAGCCCCGTCACCCTGGAGTTCGACGCGCTGGACCCCGCCGGGGACTACTTCGGCGTGAGCTTCGCCGTCGACCACGACCTGCCCAACGTGCCCCTGAACCAGGACGTCTCCCTCCGGATCGCCTTCGACTTCGAGGGCGACTTGCCGGCCGCCATCCCGGGCCAATGCAGCAACGGCATCCTGTAGGTCCACCCGGCCCTCCTGGGGCAGGGGCCGAATCCGCTATATACAGGCCCTTTGTCGCAAGCCTGCCTTCCGTCCTCATCCCGCCACCGGCTCCCCTCAGACCGGAAGAACGGGACCCATGGCCAGCCCTTGGAAGGCAGCTGGCCGAGTGAACATCATGAAGATGCCCCGCCAAATCAAGCGTTACTGCGACGGCAAGTGCCAGAAGCACACCCCGCACGACGTCGAACGTGTCAAGAAACGCCGCGCCTCGGAGCTGTCCTGGGGTCAGCGCAGGTTCCGCAAGGTCACCAGCGGCTACACCGGTTTCCCCCGCCCCAAGCCCGAGGGCCGCGAGAAGCCGACCAAGAAGATCTACCTGAAGTACGTCTGCAAGACGTGCGGACGGGCCCACCAGCCCACGGCGAACCGCGCCAAGAAGTTCGAACTCATCGAGGTGCAGAAGTAATGGTCGCCATCCGAGCCCAGTTCATGAAGGTCAAGTGCCCCGACTGCGGCAACGAGCAGATCGCGTTCAACCGCCCGGCCACGAAGGTCAACTGCCTCGTCTGCGGCGCGACGCTCGCCACCCCCGGCGGCGGCGAGGCCAAGTTCAAGGGCGAGATCGTCTCGCGCTTCGAGAACTGATTCAGCGAATTCGACGAATTCAGCGGATCCGGGTTCCCTCTTCCTTTCCTCTCCCCTTTTCTCGCTTCCTAGAAGCGGACGGCCAAGGCCAGCAGCGTCGCGGCCGCCGCCACGGCGAGCCACCACCCGGCGGACCCGACCATCGCGCGCCGCCGCCAGGGTAAAGGCCCCTGGTCGCGACCGGCCATGCGGATCCAGCTCACAAGGCCGGCCACGACGAAGGCTCCGGCGAAGGCGCAGGCCAGGCCGAACGCCGCGGCCGCCACGCCATACTGCGCGCCCAGGATGGACCACAGCAAGGCGACCAGGACGAGCGCGGCCAGGGCCAACGCCGCGAACGCCGGCCAGAAGACCCGGCGGTCGGTGCGCCAGATGGCCTCCACGGCGGCCGGGTTCTGCGAGCGGAAGTCGACGCGGAAGTAGCCCTGCTGCTCGCGCTCCAGCCGGATCTGCCGGCCATGGGCCTTGGCGGCGGCCAGGACCAGGGCGACCGTCGCGACGACGATGAGCCACCAGGGCATGCGCCATCCACGTCTTCCCCCTACATGGGCGGGCCGATTCGCGCCGCGCGGGTTCGAAACACTATAACTGGTCTAGCACACTCGTTGGATCCGTGGAGGCGACCTTCAACGCGCGGCTGGCCGCCTCCGCCAAGCGGGCCGGCTCCTGGCTGTGCGTCGGGCTCGATCCGGACCCGGAGCACTACCCGGCGGACATGACGGCCGAGGACACGCTCGAGTTCCTGCTCACCGTCGCCGAGGCCACGGCGAGCGTCGCCTGCGCCGTCAAGCCGAACGCGGCCTTCTTCGAGGCGCTCGGCGCGGTCGGCCACGAAGCCCTCTACGGCCTGGTCGAACGCCTGCCCCCCGGCTTGCCCGTCATCCTCGACGGCAAGCGCAACGACATCGGCAACACGGCGCGCAAGTACGCCGAGGCCGCCTTCGACGACCTGGGAGTGGACGCGGTCACGGTGACGCCCTATCTTGGCAAGGACACGGTCGAACCCTTCGCCGACTACGTCCAGAAGGGCGTCTTCCTGCTCGCGCGCACCTCCAACGCCTCCGCCGGCGATTTCCAGGATCTCGTCGTGTCGCGGCTGAACGGCTCTGGCACCGAGCCCCTCTACCAGTCGGTCGCGCGCAAGGCCATGGAGTGGAACAAGGACTGGGGCAACCTCGGCCTCGTTGCCGGCGCCACCTATCCGGAGGAACTGGCGAAGCTGCGCTCCATCTGCGGCGACGGCGTCCCTCTGCTCATCCCCGGCG
>JAXDQQ010000238.1:0-4965 GCA_034667805.1 Thermoplasmata archaeon
CGGATTTGCGCCGCTTACCTGTACTTCTTCAGCTCGCGGTACACGACCGTGCGCGCCATGGGCAGGCCGATCTCCTCGTCCTTCTCGATGAGCCATTTGACGTACTGCGGTGGCTCCTTGAGCTTCCCACTCTTGTGGTCCTGCTCGAGCCTCTCGCGCAAAGCCACGGTACTCGGGCGCGGCTTGCGTCCGCGCGGCGCGCCCGTGGGCCCGCGGCGGCGTGGCGTGGCCGGCGCGTTGCGCGGCTGCTTCTGCGGGATGGGCACGACGGCGACACCCTTGCCGTAAGGGCCGGGAGCGATGCGCACGACGGAGCCGTCGCGCAACTGCAGCAGGATGGGGGCGTTCAAGGGCATCGTCTGGACGGGTCGCGGCATCGCGTTGCCCAACGGCCCATAATATTTGAAACCGGGACCTGGGGCCATTGATTACGTGGCCAGCCGCGCGATCTCGGCGGGCTGATCCACCCCTCAGGGCGCTTCGCTCAACTGCACCCGGTCGCAGACCGGGCAGACCTCGAGGTTCGCGGCGACGACGACGGTCGCCGATGGACAACTGTTGCAAGCTCCGCTGATCCCAACCACCGCCTCCCCGCCAACCATCCCAGGACTTGAGCCGTGTGGTGCGCGGACTCCGCGCGCAGGCCCCGTTCAGATTAGGCCAGCATCGACCGCAACCGCGCCTCGAGCTCCGCCAGCTCCAGGTCCGTCGTGATGAGGGGGACCTGCTCCATGTCGGCGAGCCGGTAGGCCAGCTTGTCGACGTCCTCGGGGCGGTGGTAGACGACGAGGCTGGGCTTCATGGGATGGACGCGGATGGCGATCATCGGGCTGCGGCCGTATTTGACGCCGGTGAAGACGAGGGCGCGCTGCGTGGACCAGCCGTAGACGCGGACGTAGTCGTTGGCGTTGAGGCTCGCGATGGCGCGCACGGAGTCGATGAGGGTGTAGCCCTGCACGCGGCGCTCGGCGAGGTTGGCCATCACCAGGGCGCGGCCCTCGATCTTGTCGACGAACTCCGTCGCTGGGATGTTGCGCCGGTACTCGCCGATGGACAGGATGCCCTCCGTCGGGTTCTGCAGGCTGTGGAAGCGCGCGATGGTGTTGCCTCCGCGCTCCTCGTCCATCGCCACGAGCGCCTGGCACATGCGGCGCACGGTCGCGATGCCCGGGGACTTGCGCCGGCCCGACTCGTAGTCCGACACGACGGAGGGGTTGATCTCCAACCGCCCGGCCAGGTCGGATTGGCTGAAGCCGAACGTCTCGCGCCACTTGCGCATCGTGGGCCCGGCGGCCTCGGACAAGGTGATCTCGCCGGCCATCTTCTCCAACAAGGCGTCCTTCATGCAGGCTCAGGGCTGCACGCGACCGCGCATCCCGACCCTGGAAGCCCGCAGGCCGGACATCAACGTTTCGGCAAGCGACGCAAACCGATACGGCAGGCAACGACAGGCCGCCGGACGTCCACTCGCCCTCTGCCGTGAGGGATTTATCGCGGTGGCCAGTGGACGGGTCGCATGCCTTTGGCCGGACTCGCGGGGACGACGGGGGGCCCTCCAGCGGCGAGCGCGCCCGGCGTGCCTTCCGACGAGGCGGCCCTGCAGTCCTTCCTGGCCAACCTCCCGCAGGACGAAGCCGTCGCGGCGCGCACCTTGGCGCACTCCTGGACCGCCTCCGGCGGCACCTTCCAGGCGGGGCGCCTCACGGTGCGCCTCCTGGCCCAAGGCCCCAAGGGCACGCCGTACACGGCGGCGACGCTGCACGGCGTCGGCCCGTCGGGCGTCCCGCGCCTCGAGGTGGGCCGCGTGCTGCTCTACGCCCACGGCCTCGGCCCCGCCGACTGGACGTCGTGGTGCGACGAGCGGCCCGAGCTGGCCGCGCACGGCTTCGACCGCGCCGCCAAGTACCCGGCCGTGCCGCTGGCGGGGCTGCCGCCGGCCATCGTGGCGCGGTTGGCGTTGGGCCTGCGCGACCTTTGCCGGCTGGCGCAGGGCCAAGCGGCCTGACCCGCCATCCTAAAGCCCCTCGCGGCCTCTTGTGGGGCCGTGCAGGCGCCGGCGGACCTGGCCGACCGGACCTTCGACCTCCTGGTCGTGGGCGGCGGCATCAACGGCGCCGCCATCGCGCGCGACGCGGCGCTGCGCGGGCTGTCGGTCTGCCTCGTCGAGAAGCATGACTGGGCGTGGGGCACGTCGGCCAAGTCGTCCAAGCTTGCGCACGGCGGCCTGCGCTACCTCGAACAGATGGAGTTCGGACTGGTGCACGAGGCGTTGCAGGACCGCGAACGCTTCCTCGCCCACGCGCCCCACCTGGTCCGCCCGCTGCGCTTCCTCTACCCCATCTACCCACACGTCGCGGCGCGGCGGGCCGTGCGCGCAGGCCTGCTCCTCTACGACATGCTGAGCCACGGCAAGTCGCTGCCGAAGCGCAAGTACCTGCGGCTCGACAAGGTCCTTGAGCTCGCACCCGGCCTGGCCACGGAGGGGTTGGCCGGCGGCGCGACGTACTACGACGCGCAGATCCAGAGCGTGGAGCGCCTCGTCGTCGAGATGGTGGCCGATGCGCGCAGCAACGGCGCCGTCTGCCTCAACCACGCACCGATGGCGGCGCTGCGCATCGAGCCCGACGGGCCCGGGCGGCGCTGCACCGGCGCGACGGTCACCGTCGACGGAAGGTCCGTCGAGGTCCGTGCGCGGGCCGTGGTCAACGCTACGGGTTGCTGGGTGGATGAGACGCTGGGCCGGCTTTCCCAGGGAAAGCCGGCCAAGGTCCGCAAGACGAAGGGCATCCACGTCGTCGTGCCCAAGTTCACCGAGGTCGCCCTCATCGTCAAGGCCGCCATCGACGGCCGGACCTTCTTCATCCTGCCGTGGCGCGACGCCTGCGTCATCGGCACCACGGACACCGACTACCACGGCGACGCCGGCGACGCGGTTGCCGAGGCGGACGACGTGGCCTACCTCCTCGACTCCGCGGCGCGCTATTTCCCCGAGGCGCCCCTGGACCAGATCCTCTACACGTACGCCGGAGTCCGCGCCCTGGTCAACGAGGAGGGCGTCACGGAATCCAACGTCACGCGTCGCCACATCCTCTTCGAGCATGGGCAGAACGACCTCGTCGCGGGCCTGTGGAGCCTGCAAGGCGGCAAGATCACCACGGCGCGCACCTTGGCCGAAGAGTGCGTGCATCGCGTCGCCACGTTCCTCGGCCGCCCGGAGCTGGTCAAGGTCCGCCCCACGCGCACCATGCTCTACCCCGGTGGCCCCGCCCATCCCTGGTCGCAGTACCGGCCGTCCGCCATCCAGGACGCGCGGGCCCTCGGCTTCGAGGAGGCCATCGCCGCCCACCTCGTCGACACCTACGGCGCGCGCTGGCGCCAGGTCGTCGAGTGCGACGAGCGGCCGGAGGCCCGCGAACGCCTCGTCGCCGCGCATCCGCACATCGGCTGCGAGGTGACGTGGGCGGTGCGCATGGAGGACGCGCGCGACCTCGCCGACGTCACGCTGCGGCGCACAACGCTCGGGCTCGCCGCCGACGGCAACCCGGCGGCCGCCCGCGCAGTGGCCGCTTGGATGGGCCCACTGCGGGGCTGGGACGAGGCGGCGACGGAGGCCCAGCTGCGGGCGCACTTCGCCGAGGCGTCGCACCTGGCCATCCCCAACGTGCCTGTGCCGATGGTGCGTACGGGCGCGGGTCCGTCGCGACGACCCGCGCCGCGCGCGGCGCCGGTGCGGTCCGAGGCCGAGCCCAGCAAGGCCCCGCCCTGAGCAGGCCCGGGCACCATCCGAGAGACGCCTCTCGCCGCGGCCAGCACGTTCATCCGAGGGAGCCGGGATGGCTCGTGGGGTTCCCCCTATGGCAAAAGTGATGCAGACCAAGATGCAGGGCAAGGGCAACAACACGTCGAACCATGCCGTGACGAGACACGAGCACCGCACGGCGAAGGTCATCGAGCTCATCGGCACGTCCTCCAAGTCGTTCGAGGACGCGGTGCGCTCCGCCATCAAGGACGCCTCGGCGACCACGCGCGGCATCACGGGCGCCCAGGTCGAGGGCTTCTCCATCAAGTGCGACGCCGGGAAGATCAAGGAGTACAAGGCGAGCCTGAAGGTCGTCTTCGGCATCGAGCGCACCTAGGCGCAGATTCCGCAGACCGCTCCCTCCGGGCCGTCAGCGGACCTGGATTCCGCAGATTCTGTCCAGCGGTCGTGCGAGGGGAGCTTGGACGGCGGAACATCTGCCCTTGCGGCCATTGAACGGCAGCGGCGCCGCTCCTGCTTCACGGCAAGGCAACGTCTTCCTCCGCCGACGCCGACGACTTCCAGTTCGACCAGATGGAGAAGCGGCGACGCGCCGCCCAAGACCAATTCCATGAGGGCCTCGAAGCAATCGACGACCACGCCGACGACGCCGACGGCGGAAGGAGGTTGACGGCATTGGGGGAATCGAACGGGCCCTGGCGGCCGTCGGTGGACAGCAGTTCGGCTAGAGCGGGGCCAAACGGCCAAAGCTTCCCAGCGTCACGATGCAAGGGACCCCGCTCAGCGATTCTTTGCGGCCGTCCTCCCACGTGAGACGGCCGTCGGCGTGGCCGTCGAGGGCGAGGTCGACGCCCCAGCACGTCCAGCGGCTCCCCCATACGGGCTTGCCTTCGCCGCCGTAGGGGACCGCCTTGGGGATGGCGCCCGGACCGGCGCGCAGCGTCATCGTGACCTCGCGCAGCGGGCCATCCGCGCTCTTGAGCGAGCCGGTGACCGTGCGGCCGTCGGGGGAGTCCGTGATGGAAAGGCCGCTGGGGGCGACGCGGACCGCCTTGCATTCCGGGTAGCGCTCCGCCATGAACGCCGCGCCCAGCGTGGAGTTGACGTAGACGGTGGCAGGCACGGCGGTGCTCTTGCCGAGGAGGATGAAGCAGTCGAGGACGCCGTGCGTGGCGCTGCGGACGCGGCACCACTCGTACTTGCCG
>JAXDQQ010000239.1:0-11063 GCA_034667805.1 Thermoplasmata archaeon
CGCCCGCCAAGGGCCCCGAGAAGGCGCGCGGCCGCCGCCCCGCCGGCTCCGGCGACGACAAGGCGGCCCTGCCGGTCGGCAGCACGCCGACCGTCATGGCCAAGCAGGTCGTGCCGCGCGCCGTCGAGACCGAGATGCGCCAGTCGTTCCTCGACTACGCCATGTCCGTCATCGTGGCGCGCGCCTTGCCCGACGCCCGCGACGGCCTGAAGCCTGTCCACCGCCGCATCCTCTACGCCATGGGCGAACTGGGCATGGGCCCGACGTCGGCGTACAAGAAGTCCGCCCGTGTCGTCGGTGAAGTGCTGGGCAAATACCACCCGCACGGCGACTCGTCGGTGTACGAGGCCATGGTCCGCATGGCGCAGGAATGGAGCCTGCGCTACCCGCTCGTCGACGGCCAAGGCAACTTCGGCTCCGTCGACGGCGACGGCGCGGCCGCCATGCGGTACACGGAGGCCCGCCTGTCGAAGATCACGGCCGGCCTGCTGTCCGACCTGGAGAAGCAGACCGTCGAGTTCGGCCCGAACTTCGACGCCAGCCTCGAGGAGCCGCTCGTGCTCCCGGCGTCCTTCCCCAACCTCCTGGTCAACGGCTCCGCCGGCATCGCCGTCGGCATGGCCACCAACGTCGCGCCGCACAACCTCAACGAGATCGTCGACGCCGCCGTGCGCGTCATCGACGACCCCGAGGTGCGCCCCATCGACCTGGCGGAGAACGTCCAGGGCCCTGACTTCCCGACCGGCGGCATCATCTTCGGCCGCGCAGGCATCCTTTCGGCGATGGCTACGGGCCGCGGCAAGGTCGTCGTGCGCGGCAAGCACGAGGTCGAGGCCATGGGCGGCGACCGCGAGCGCATCGTCTTCACCGAGATCCCCTACCAGGTCAACAAGTCCGAGCTCATCATCCACATGGCCGAGCTCGTCAAGGACAAGGTGCTCGAGGGCATCTCGGACCTGCGCGACGAGTCGGACCGCCGCGGCATGCGCCTGGTCATCGAGCTCAAGCGGGACGCCATCACTGACGTCGTGCTCAACCAGCTGTGGGCGCACACCGCGCTGCAGTCCACCTTCGCCATCAACAACCTCGCCCTGGACGGCGGCCGCCCGAAGACGATGGGCCTCAAGGAGCTCCTGCAGGCCTTCCTGCGCCACCGCGTCGAGGTCATCACGCGCCGCACGCAGTTCGAGCTGGAGAAGGCCGAGGCCCGCGCCCACATCCTGGACGGGTTGCTCATCGCCCTGGCCAACATCGACGCCGTCGTCGCCCTCATCCGCGCCTCCAAGGACCCCGAGTCGGCCCTGGCAGGCCTGCGCGCCAAGTTCGACCTCAGCGAACTGCAGGGCAAGGCCATCCTCGACATGCGCCTGCAGCGGCTGACGAGCCTCGAGACCGGACAGGTCAAGGAGGAGCACACCGCCCTCCTGGTCCAGATCGCCGACCTCAAGGCCATCCTGGCCGACCCGAAGCGGGTGGACGCCATCATCAAGGCGGAACTCCTCAAGGCCAAGGCGGACTTCGGCGACGCCCGCCGCACCGCCATCCTCGACGGCGACGTCGACATCGACGACGAGTCGCTCATCCCGGAGGAGGAATCGGTCTACCTGTTCACGACGGCCGGCTACCTCAAGCGCATGCCCATGGACACGTGGCGCTCGCAGCACCGCGGCGGCAAGGGCTCGCGTGGAATGACCACGAAGGAAGAGGACGAGGTCGTCGAGACCGCCGTCGGCAGCACGCACGACTGGCTCTGCTTCTTCACCAACCACGGGCGCCTGCACTGGCTCAAGGGCCACCGCGTCCCCACGGGCTCGCGCGCCGCCAAGGGCAAGCCGGTGGTCAACCTCCTGGCGCTGGAACCCAACGAGGTCGTCGAGACCGTCATCCCCGTGAAGGACTTCGACGCGCCCGACGCGACGTTCCTCTTCGCCACGAAGAACGGCACCGTCAAGCGCACCGCGCTCTCGGCGTTCAAGAACGTGCGCGCCGGCGGCATCATCGCCATCAACCTGGAGGAAGGCGACGAGCTCTTGGCCGTGCGCCGCACGGACGGCAAGGCCGACGTCATCGTCGCCACCGAGCAGGGCCAGGCGTGCCGCTTCGACGAGGCCGAGGTCCGCGTCATGGGACGCGACACCACGGGCGTCCGCGGCGTCACCCTGGAGCCCGGCGACCACGTCGTCTCGCTGGCCCTGGCCGAGCCGGGCACGGCCATCGTCTCGGTGACCGCCAACGGCTATGGCAAGCGCACCGAGCTGGAGGAGTACCGCAAGACGCACCGCGGCGGCAAGGGCGTGCGCACCATCGTCGTCAACAGCCGCAACGGCCCCGTCGTCGCGGTCCGCACCATCAAGGGCGACGAGTCGCTGCTCTTGATCACGAAGGCCGGCATGGTGACCCGCATCCCCTCGGCGCAGTTGCGCAGCCAAGGCCGCTCGACGCAAGGGGTGACCCTGATGGACGTCGCCGAGGGCGACGTCGTGGGCCAGGTCGCCGTCCTGCCCGCGGAAGAGGGCGAGGGCGACGACGTCCCCAACGGGGCGCCTCCGTCCCCACCATCCCCGCCTCCGCCGGGGCCCACCTCGCCGCTCAACTGAACTCCTGGCGGACCGCGCACGGGCGGCGTCGCCTTCAAAAGGGCGACAGAAGGGGGCACAGCCCGACCTTGCGACCACAATCCTCAAGCGTCGCGGGGGGTGGTTCGCGTCCGATGCGCGCGGTCCAGCTCGTCCTAGCCCTCCTGATGGTGGTCGGGGGCCTGCCCATCGTCTCGGCGCAGGAGGACTCCGCCCCGCAGGCGCCCGTCATCCTCCTCGAGGACGTCAGCGCCGACATCCAGTTCCAGGCGGCTGGCACGCCCACCGGCAACCCCGCCGGCCGCTTCGCCGCCACCGACCTGCGCAGCCTCGCCGTCGAGGAGCTGAAGGACGACCTCGTCTTCCGCCTCGGCGTCGCCAGCCTCAGCACGTCCCCGGAGGCCCCGTTCGCGGAGAACACCATGTACACCGTCGACTTCGGGTACGGCGCCAAGCTGTACCGGGTCCTGTACTACCGCACCGTGGCCGACCAGCCGCGCTATTTCGCCCGCGCCTACGAGTACGACGCCGGCCGCGGCGCCTACTCGGCGATGGAGCAGCTGGTCATGACCGTGGACCCCGCCAGCAACACCCTGGCGGCCACGGTCCCGCGCGCAATCCTCCTCGACGAGAACGGCGCGGCGCCCTTCCCCGGCCGCGTCCTCACCGGCTTCCACGCCGCGAGCAGCTCGCTCTCGATGAGCTGGCTCAACGGCGTGCAGTTCGGGCCCGTGCCCGTGCCCGCCCAGTCGGTGCCCCCGACGCAGGCGGGCGACAAGATGCCGGACTCGGGCAACGGCACCCTCGACCTTTCCATCAAGCTGGGGCTCCTCCAGGCCGGCAACGCCCGCCTCACGGCCACGATCCCGGCCCGCGCCTCCAACGGCGAGGCCAACACCTTCGTCTTCGAGGTCAACGCCACGAACCTCGGGCCGAAGCAGCGCTTCAGCCTGTCCACCCACGGCGTCCCGGCCACGTGGCAGGTCGACCTGCCCTCGGACCTCATCGAACTGCCCGCGCAGTCGACGGTGACCTTCCCGGTGCTCATCTCGACGCCGTTCGCGCACCAGCACGGCTCGTTCCAGAACTTCATCGTGGAGATGGCAGGGCTCGAGCACACGGGTGATGTCGGCCGCGTGCAGCTCGGCATCCGCTACACCGCGACGCCGCAGCCGGCCGGACACCACGACACCGTCTACCTGCACACCCTCGCCTCGGAAGGCGACGCGACCTTCAACACGCTCTTCGGCACAGCGTTCGGCTTCGACCCGTCGGCGCTCTACTTCAACACCCTCAAGCCGGAGGAGGACCCGAACGACTCGAAGGCCGCCGTGGGCGGCACATCGATGGGCTTCACGCAGAGCCTGCCGCCAATGCAGGCCTACACCTGGTTCATCCCGCTCAGCCCCGCCCTCGCCATGGGCCTGGACTTCGACCTCACCCGCACAGGGACCCTGAACCTCGACCTCGACACGGTGCTGCCGATGCAGGGCGCGCAGATGACCGGCCGCATCGTCCACACCATCCCGGACGGCCGCCGCTGCGACCAGAACCGGCCCCAGGTCGGCAACCGCGAATGCAGCCGCGACGACTACTACTTCGGAGCCGGCGAGCACATCACCGCGGCCCAGATGGCCACGGCGGCCGCGGTCGACGTCCCGCCCAACAGCGTCGGCAACAGCTTCGTCCTCACCGTGGCCGGCACCGACGGCGGCGACTACATCACCTTCAACCCCGACGCCACTCTTGCGCTGCAGCTCAACCTGACGTTCCTGCGCGCGGACGGCTTCCTCGGGCCGAAGGACATGCCGAAGATCCACGGCGGCGAGATGGTGCTCCCCCTCATCGAGTACCACGACCCCGTCGACCAGGTCTTCACCAGCCTGTCGAGCCTGATGATCACCGTCTCCGGCGAACAGCAGCGCATGGTCAACCCCGGCAAGACCGCGCTGTACGAGCTCAGCCTCATGAACCACGGCGCCAACGACGCGACGTACAACCTCGAGGTCTCGGGCTCCAGCCTGCCTTGGGCCCGCATCCTGGGCGAGCGGCGCGTCACGGTGCCGGCCGGCCAGAGCCGCCCGCTCGGCATCGCCGTCACGGCCCCGGCCGGCGCCACCGACGGGGAGGTCGCCGACCTGGTGCTCGCCGCCATCGACGCCAACGACCCGACGGCGCGCACTCTGGCCCGGCTCCTCACCACGGTGGACACGGACGCCGAGCACCCGGACGACACCGCCCGCGTCCCCGGCCTGGCGGACCAGCTCACGACGAAGGACTCCCCGGGCCTGGCGCCACTGGCCGGACTTGCCGTGCTGGGCTTGGTCGCCGTCGCCCGTCGGCGGCGTCGCCACCGGTAGGCCAACGGCTGGACCAGCGAGGAATCGAAGTCCCGACCACAACCCTTTAGCCGTGGCCCAAGTGGTTGATTCCTGACGATGCGCGTCGTGCTTGCCTTGGCCCTGGCCTTCCTACTGGTCTTGCCCTCGGCGCCCGCCCAGTCGACCTCTGAAGGCGCGGCGCTCTTGGAGGACGGAGGCGACGACCTGGTCATCGTCGCCAACGGCGTCCCGAGCCCGGCGCCGGCGGGCCAGTTCGGCCCGGCGGACCTCCTCGGCCTGGCCATCGAGGAATCACGGCTCGAGTTCGTGCTCCGCCTCAGCGTCGCGGACCTCCAGCCCGATGCCGAGGGGCCGCTCCTGCAGTCGACCAACTACGTCATCGACTTCCGCCACAACGACGTCGTGTACCGCGTCTACGCGTTCCGGTCGATGCTCACCGAGGTGAACTACTTCGCCAGCCTGGCCACCGCGGGCAGCGCTCCCTTCACGGACATCATCGCGGAACTGCCCATCACGTACGACGTCCCGACCGCAACGATCGCCGTCACGGTGTCGCGCGACCTGCTGGTGGACACGCAAGGGTCGGCGCCGTTCCCCGGACGCTCGCTCACCGGCTTCCACGTCCGCAGCGCCAGCTTCATCGACAGCCAGCAAGATTCCCAGGACCTCGGGCCGGCGAGCATCCCCTTCCCGACCTTCAGCATCACGGACAGCATGCCGGACACCGGCAACGGGACGCTCGACTGGGCGATCCGCTTCGGCGTCGGCCAGACCGGCGCCATCCGGCTGGCCTCCGCCGTCCCGACGCGGGCCTCCAACGGCGAGGCCACGACGTTCCTCTTCGAGGTCAACGCGACCAACTCCGGCCCGACGCAGCGCTTCGTGCTGGGGACGACGGGCGTACCGTCCACGTGGCACGTCGAGCTGCCCTCCGAGTCCATCGAGATCTACGAGCACGACACCGTGCACGTCCCCGTCCTCGTCTCCACGCCCTTCGCGCACGAGCACGGCAAGCTGCAGTCCTTCGTCTTCGAGGCCAAGGGCAGCGCCAACGGCGACGACGTCGGCCGCGTCCAGCTCGGGGTCCGCTACACGCAGCCGCCGCAGCCGGCCGGCCACCACTCGACCGTCTATCTCCACACGGCGCCGGCCCAGGGCGAGGAAAGCCTCAACACCGCCCTCGGCGCAGCCTTCGGGCAGGAGTTCAAGGAGCTCTACTTCAACACCCAGGCGCCGGCCGACGACCCCAACGACCGCGGCATCCCGGTGGGCGGCCAGTTCAACCGCATCGACCCCGGCCCGCCGCCCCAGATGACCTACGTCTGGCGCATCCCGCTCAGCCCCGGCCTCGAGATGGGCATGGACTTCGACCTGGCCGCCGTGGGCACCGTGAACGTCGCCGTGGACAGCCTGCTGCCGCTTCCTGGCGCAGTGCTGACCGGCCGCCTCGTCCACAGCGTCCCCGACGGGACGGACGACTGCAGCGAAAGCTGCACCATCGAGGACTTCTACTTCGGCTACGGCGAGCATACGACCGTCGCGACGATCGGACCGGGACCGGCGGTGGAGGTCCCTCCGAACGCCGTCGGCGTCGCCGTCGGGGCACCCATCACCGCCCTCGCCGCCGGCGATTACCTGCCGTTCCAGGCGGGCGCCGGGCTCGGCCTCGAGCTCAGCCTCACCTTCACGCGCGTCGACCCCATCTTCGGCCCCCATGACGCGCCCAAGCTCTCCGGCGGCGAGGCCGTGCTGCCGCTTTTGGAGTACCACGACCCCGTGGACCAGGTCTTCAGCAGCCTGGCCGGCCTCATGATCGTGGTCAGCGGTGAGGCGGAGCGCCTGGTCAACCCCGGTGAGACGCTGCTCTTCGACCTCGGCCTCATGAACCACGGAACGGAGGCGGCCAGCTACGACCTGGAGCTCTCGGGCGGCAACAAGGGTTGGGCATTCATCGTGGGCGACGCGCACGTCACCGTCCGGCCGGGCGAGACGCGGCAGCTCGGCATCGCGGTCACCGCACCGGCGGGCGCCGCCGATGGTGAGCTTGCCGACCTGGTCTTCGCCGCCGTCGACGCCAAGGACCCGACCGCGCGCACCTTGGCGCGCCTGGTCGCCATCGTCGACACCGACATGGACCACATCGACGACGCCTCGCGCGTGCCGGGCCTGCAGGACCGCCTGACCAGCAAGGACTCGCCGGCCCCGACCGGGGCCGTCCTGTTGGCAAGCCTCGCGGCCATCGCCATCGCCCTGCGCCGCCGCCGGCATGCCTGAGGGCCGGCCGTTGCCTGACGCGACCTCTGCGGCGGTTCTCCATTCGCCTTAAGTAGAGCCAGGAAGTCGAAGGCGTCGATGACGGAGCGCCCGATCCGCATTCTCGTCGCGAAGCCTGGCCTGGACGGCCACGACCGCGGCGCCAAGGTCGTCGCCCGCGCCCTGCGCGACGCCGGCTACGAGGTCATCTACACGGGCCTGCGCCAGACGCCGCAGCAGATCGTCAGCGCCGCCGTCCAGGAGGACGTCGACCTCGTCGGCCTGTCCTGCCTGTCGGGCGCCCACATGACGCTCTTCCCCAAGATCAAGGACCTCCTCGTCACGGAGGGCGCCGAGGACGTCGTCGTCTTCGGCGGCGGCATCATCCCGGACGACGACGCCGGCAAGCTGCGCGACCGCGGCATCGAGGCCGTCTTCGGGCCGGGCACCGACACCCGCGAGATCGTCAAGTTCATCGAAGCGCACCCGCGGTTCAAGGGACGCTAGGGCCGGCCTGGATTCGGTGGCTTGAAGGGTCCGGCGCGATTGGTGGGACCGAGATGACGAAGGCCTTGGCCCGACCCGTCGAGCTGGACGTCGTCTCCGGCGTCGAGCGCGGCGAGCGCCGTGCCCTCGCCCGCCTCATCACGCTCCTCGAGTCCGAGGACCCCAAGGGCCATGCCGCACTGCAGGCCTTGCACAAACGCCTAGGCCACGCCCACGTCGTGGGCATCACCGGCAGCCCCGGCACGGGCAAGTCGACGCTTGTCGACCGGCTCATCGAGTTCTACCGCCGCGCCGGCAAGACGGTGGGGGTGGTCGCCATCGACCCGTCCAGCCCGTTCACCGGCGGCGCGATCCTCGGCGACCGCATCCGCATGCAAAGCCGCGCCACCGACCCGGACGTCTTCATCCGCAGCATGGGCACGCGCGGCGCCTTGGGCGGCCTGAGCCACCACACGGCCGACGCCGTCCGGGCCCTCGACGCCTTCGGCAAGGACGTCATCCTCGTCGAGACCGTCGGCGTCGGCCAAGGCGAGGTCGACGTCGTGCGCCTGGCCGACACCGTGGTCGTCGTCCTGGTGCCGAACCTCGGCGACGACGTGCAGGCCGTCAAGGCCGGCATCATGGAGATCGCCGACGTCTTCGTCGTCAACAAGTCGGACCTCACGGGGGCCGACAAGGTCGCCGCCGAGGTCGAGAGCGCCTTGTCCTTGGCGCATGGGCGCACGGACTGGGTGCCGCCCATCCAAAGCACAATCGCCGAGAAAGGCGACGGCGTGGCCGCCCTGGCGGACGCCATCGCCAGGCACGCCGAGTGGAGCCGCGCGTCGGGCGAATGGGAGAGCCGCCGCGAGCGACGCCTGCGCGAGCAGGTGCGCAGCCTGCTCGAACGCGCCGCGAAGGCTCGCGCGTTCGAGCCGGATGGCAGCGTGAAGCCAGCCTACCGCGCCCTCTTCGAGGACGTCAAGGCCGGCCGGCGCAGCCCGCACGACGCGGCCGCGGCCATCCTTCGGGGCAGTTAGGCGGCCATCCGCCGCGGACCGTGGCTACGTCGTGTGGTTGGCGGTGGCGTGCGTGCCGCCCGTCGTGGCGGTGAATCCGGCGGCGCGGCTGATGGGGGCCGGGATGGTGCCTTGCATCTGCGCGACCTGCTCGTCCGAGTAGTGGCCGAAGGCGATCATGAACGACCAGCCGTCGGGGATCTGCTTGCCCTTCCAGGACGAATACTTGGACTCCGACCAGGCGCCCTGCTTGTCCTGGACGAAGAAGCGCAAGGTGTCGTCGCCGGAGTTCGTCCAGGTTCCATCCTGCTCGGTCTGGGAGTGCTGGCCCTTGAGCACCAGCTTCGAGTCGGACGCGTCGGCCTCCAGGGCCTGGAGGACGTCCTCCAAGGGGACGCAGGTGTTGGCCGTGGGAGGCTCGAAGTGCAGCTGGCTTGGACCCAGCGAGGTCGAGCCCTGCTCCTGGCCGGACTGGTGCATGTGCGTCGAGAGCGAGAAGCCGCCGGCGTTGCCGAAGTCGTAGTAGGCGCCGCCGTTGGGCGCGCGGGGCGAGGCGAAGTCGACCTTCTGGAAGGAGCCGTTGTCGCCGGGGATGAAGATGCCGAACGTGGCATGGAAGTGGCCGGGGCAGTCCTGCGTGTGGCTGTTGGTGTACCAGAAGCCCGCGGCGACGGCGGCGAGGATGAGGATGACCAGGGCGGGCAAGGCGGCCTTGCGGGCGAGGTTCTTCGGCGCGTCCTTGCGGGCCTGCTCCTTCGCGTGCTGGGCGCGGCGCTCGCGGACCGTCAGCTTGTCGTCGTCGGCCATGGCTGCCACCCCGATTCGGGGACGTACAAGAGAGTGTTGGCTTGCCAGACCGGCCGTCGACCGGGCCCGTTCGGTTCCCTGAGCGAGGCTCAGCCTCTTTCCGCCGTCGGCGTCGTCGGCATGGGCGGCATTTTACGACTTGGCCCCAGGGAATCATGAATAGGCGGTGCGGGATCTTGAGCTGGAAGTGGTCGGAGTCGGCGGAGGAAGGCGTTGGGTCGTCGTGAAGAAGGAACGGCGCCGCGTCAGCCGCCGATGGCCCTCTTCAGCCCTAGGAAGTGCCTAAGTGCCCTTGAGCAGATTGTTCGCGATCACCATGCGCTGGATCTCGCTCGTGCCCTCGTAGATCTCCGTGATCTTGGCGTCGCGGAAGGCGCGCTCGACGGGGTAGTCCTTGGTGTAGCCGTTGCCGCCGTGCACCTGGATGGCCTCCGTGGCGACCCACATGGCGGTCTCGGAGGCGTACACCTTGGCCATGCTGGCCTCCTTGGAGTACGGCTGCTTGGCGTCCTTGAGCTGCGCGGCGCGGTGGATGAGGAGGCGGGCGGCGTCGATGCGCGTGGCCATGTCCGCCAGCTTCCACTGGATGGCCTGGTTGCTGCCGATGGGCTTGCCGAACTGCTTGCGCTCCTGCGCGTAGGCGAGGCTGGCCTCGTAGGCGCCGACGGCGATGCCGAGGGCCTGGCTGGCGATGCCGAGGCGGCCGCCGTCCAGGGTCTTCATGGCGACCTTGAAGCCCTCGCCGACCGGCCCCAGGACGTTCTCCTGCGGCACCTCGACGCCCTCGAAGAACAAAGGGCAGCAGGGCGCGGCGCGGATGCCGAGCTTGTCCTCGGTCTTGCCGATGCGGAAGCCGGGCATGCCCTTCTCGACGAGGAAGGCGGTCTGGCCACGATGGCCGGCGGCCTTGTCCGTCTGCGCGAAGACGACGTACGTCTCGGCGAGGCCGGCGTTGGTGATGAAGAGCTTCTGGCCGTCGAGGGTCCAGCTCCGGCCGCCGGCGGCCTTGACGGCCGACGTCTGCATGGAGACGACGTCGGAACCCGCGTTGGGCTCGGTGAGGCCGTAGGCGCCGACCTTGCGGCCCGAGAGCATGGGGCGCAGGTAGCGCTCGTGCTGCTCGGCATTTCCGTAGGTGTAGAGAGGCCAGCCGGAAAGGGAGTTGTTGACGGAGACGATGACGCCGGTGGAGGCACAGGCGCGGCTGAGCTCCTCGATGGCGATGGAGTAGGACACCATGTCGGCGCCCGCGCCGCCCTTGTCCTCGGGGAAGTTCATGCCCATGAGGCCGAGGTCGCCCATCTCGTGCAGGAGGGAGACGTCGAACTGGTGCGTCTCGTCCATGCGCTTGGCCTGCGGCCGCACGCGGCGGTCGGCGAACTCCCGCACGGTCTGGCGGATGAGCTGGTGCTCCGGGCCCTCGGACAGGTCCACGTTTCTTGCACGCCGGCGAGGGTGATAAAGAGCGACGAAACCGGGGCCTTGAAACCCTAGCCATTCCTGGACGGACCGTGGACTTCGACCTGCCTCTCATCACGGCGGGCCTAGCCGCCCTCGTCGTCTTGTCCTGGTGGGCCTGG
>JAXDQQ010000240.1:0-4510 GCA_034667805.1 Thermoplasmata archaeon
CCGTTCATGCGGATGGGCTGGCCGTCTAAGCTGCGCAGGGAGACGTGCCCCCGATGGCGCGTGTGGCGTTCGCCGTGGGTCTCGATGCGCACGGTGACGTCGTAGTCAAGGCCGCTGGCCACAGCTGCCGCCACGGTTGCCTCGAACCCCGGGCGATCCTCGGGATGGACGTTCTCCATCAGGGCAGCGCTGCTGATCGAGGCGGTCAGCCCCTGGCCCCAGATGCGCCAGCCTTCCTTCGAGAACGTGACGACGTCCTTGGCAGGGTCCCATTCCCAGGAGCCGAGGTGAGCGATGGCCTGGGCCTCCTCCAAGGCGGCGTGCTGGTGCTCCAGAAGCTCGGCCGCGTCGATGCGTTCCGTGATGTCGGTGTTGATGCCCTCCAAGCGGAACGGCTTGCCGTCGAGGTAGGCGCACCACGCCCGCGTGTGCACGTGCCGGATGCTGCCGTCCGCGCGAAGGACCCGGAACTTGACGTCCCCCGTGCCCCAGCGGATCATCTCCCTCTGGGCGGCCGCGACGCGGTCGCGATCCTCCGGATGCACGCTGTCGAGCCAGAGCTGCCCGTTCTCGTAGAACTCCGCGACCGGCCGGCCGAACATCTGCTCCCCAGCCGGGCTCATGAACAGGACCTTCCAGTCCACGAGCGAGAGGGACCAGACGACGTCCTGCAGGGTGGCCAGGATGCCGCGCATGCGCTCCTCGCTGCGGTGCAGGGCGGCGGCCGCCTCGCGATTGGCGACCTTGGCGGTGCGCTCCTCGATGGCACGATGCACGGCGGAACCCAGCCGCGCCATCCGGTCCTTCAGGACGTAGTCGGTCGCGCCGAGGGCAAGGCATGCGGCGGCATTGTCGTCCCCGATGATGCCCGAGACGATCACAAGGGGAACGTGCCAGCGGGATTCGCGGACCTTCTTCAGGATCCACAAGGGATCGATCTTGGCCAGCGTGTAGGCGCTGAGGACCACGTCCAGGTTCGGGTTGAAGTTCGCTTCGAACTCGTGTGTGGTACGGACCTGCCTCCAGTCCGGTTGATAGCCGGCCGCGCGCAGCTCGGCGACGATCTTGGCGACATCCTCGGGATCGTCCTCGACGATGAGGACCTGGAGCGGGATCGGAGGCGTCACGCCCTGCGCGGCGTCACCACCCGTTACGGCCCGGGTGGGCCCCGGCATGGGCGGTGATGAGGGCTGCGGGCGGGCTGACATGTCGGCAAAAGACTGCTTCTTCCGCACCCACGGGGAAAAGCGTGTTTCATCCGACCAGCTTCGACATATGGTTTGAGGTGCTTAGGGCTGTGGCTCGGCAATCCGCGTAGACTTGAAGCGACCCAACGGATTTCCGGGGCCGGCTGGTCGTACGCGTCCTTGTTTCATACAAGCGGCCATTCCCGCTCAAGGCTGCTTTTCTTGGGCGTTATCGAGGTGCTTTTGGCTTCCGGGCCGATTGCAGCGCCCTCATGGGATGGCGGGTGATTGCCCCAACGTATTTCCAGCACCAACGGGGTCTGCGCATGTGCCCTACGCCTGGAACGCGGTGGCGATCGCGCCGCTCGTCGCCCTGGTGGCCTCGACCGCCCTCGCCGTCCTGGTCCTGCGCACCGACGCGCACCGGGCCGTGAACCGCCGCCTCGCACTCGTCTTGGCACTGGAGGCCTTGTATGCCGGCTTCCAGGCGGCGAGCGTCGTCTTCGCCTGGGACGCTGAGGCCCTGCCGGTCATCTGGACCCTCAGCGGGACGGGGGTCCTGGCGCTCGCTGGCGCGTATCTCTACTTCGTGGCGCTCCTTAACACGCCGCTCGCGGTCCCGCTGCGCTCGAAGGCCCTGCAGGCGGGACTCGTGGTCATGGTCGTGGGCTGGACGATGGCGTCCCTCGCCCTCGGCGGCCCCGTCGGCGGGGACACCGTGGGCATCGCCGTCCTGCTGCTTGCCTCCTTAATCGGCATCGCCGTCACCGTCTCGGCCTACCGGCGCAGCCCGCAAGGCACCCAGATGCACGCCCAGGCCGGCGCCTTGGCCGCGGCGTTCGTGGCGCGGGACATCATCTGGATCGCGTCCGTCGTGGGCGCCGTCGTCGTTTCCGCGAGCCCCATCCCCGATGCCGTGGCCGACATGCTGTGGACCGTCGGCCCTGCGGCCGCCGTCCTCACCTACGTGCCCCTGCTCGCGTATGGCATCCTGCGCACGCAGCTGTTCGACATCGACCTCAAGATCAAGGTCGGCATCCGGCGCAGCACGGTCGCCACCGTCATGCTCGTCTGTGTCCTCGCCGCCGCCAAGATGGCCGAGTTCTACCTCAGCCGGCGGTACGGCCTCATCGCCGGGGGGATCGCCGCCGGCATGATGCTGGTCCTCGCTCCGCGCTTGAACCGCCTGGGCGACAAGATGGCGACCACCGCGTTGCCGAAGGTCGAAAGCACGACGAAGTACGTCGAGTTCCGCAAGATGGAGGTCTACCGCGCCGCCATCGAGAGCGCCCTGGAGGGAGGAGAGCCCAACGCGAAGGAGCGCGACATGCTCGACCGCCTGCGCGCGAAGCTCGGCATCCCGGCCGCCGACGCGGATGCGCTCGAAGGCGACGTGCGCGCGACGCTCGGACTTCCGAAGGGACCTTCGTCGGCCAGTCCGACCAAGGGGACGGCCGTCTAGCAGCGTGTGGCCAGCCGTGCAGCAGGTTAGACGTCAGGCGGAGAACGCGATGTGGAGAGTGGTGTTGGGCGGCGTGGTCATGTCGCACAAGAACTCGAACACCGTGTCGGCCGGGTATGCCGTGCCGATCTCGAACACGGCTTCGGGCGTGAGTTGGGCCTGGCAAGTGCCGGACACGTGGGCAATCGTGAGAGTGGCATCTTGGGCCAACGCGCCAATCTCGCAGCCGCCGACCCAGACGGTCCCCGTCGGGGCCGGCACCTCGAAGGAGTCCCCCGGTCCGCCAGGCGGTCCGACGCCTGCAGCGACGTTGCACGACATCTCTTGGACCACCTCCGGGTCCGGCCCGGTCGAGTTGCTGCCGGAACTGGTGCTCGTGGCCGACGAGCTGGCGGTCATCGAGGCCGACGAGGAGCTTGAGGGAGAAGGCATCGTCCCATCGGCCTCGGCGTTGCCACGGTCGTCCGCGCAGCCTGCCAGGCTGAGTGAGGCAAGCAGGAGTAGGACGGTGAGTCCCTTCGTGGCCATGGACGCTGGCGGCGCCGCCTTGAATGATAACCCTTTGTGGCACGTCCTTGAATTGCGGACCGCGAGCCATCGCGAAACCGAGGCAATGGGGATGACTACGCCGGCAACCCTATTCTGCCCAAACTTTCCCGGCAAAACCCCTGGATGTCCTGAAAGAGCCCTGAAGGAGCAGGGAGAAGGCCCCCGATTTATGGCTTCCCGCCAAGTGTTTGACGTTGACCGGTGGCTGCTGCCCGCTCGATGGCGTCCAGCATGCGGTGGCGCGTGACGGCATCGTCGAAGGTCGGGAGGAAACGGGTTCCTTCGCGGTAGTCGCGCGCAAGGCGTGCGTATGCCTGCGCGACGTTGGTGGCTGGGCCTTGGGACGGTGCCAACCGGTACTGGGTCGGAACGGGCAGGGCTTCGAGGCCTGACTGGGCTCCCTTGCCGCCGCGCACCGTCAGCTCAAAGATCTGGGCGTGGCCGCCGGCCGCAGTGAGTTGCAGGTCGCCTTCGGTGCCGTTGATCTCCCAGAGCAGGTTCGTGCCGCGCGAGGCCCCGCCGCGGTAGTGCATGGAGAACGCCGCTCCGCCTTCGAGCAGGCCGTTCACGGCGACTTGGTCCTCGGCGGTCATCGGGAGGCTGTCCTTCGTCCCGGCGATGGTGGAGGAGGTGCGGCGCCGTGTCATCGTGGCGGTGAGCTCATGCATCTCGCCAAGGACGTTGCAGAGGGCGTCGGCGGTGTGGCCGAGCGGGATCGACAGCATCGTCGCGCCGTTGCGCTTGTCGACGGTGTAAGCGTTGAAGGACGGCACGGTCGGACCCCAACCCATCCCCGAGCCGATCAAGGACGTGGAAAGCACTTCGCCGACGTACCCCTCCTTGACAAGGTCGCGCACATAGGACACCGATGGCGCCGAACGGGCCTGCAGGCCCACCACGGCCAGCACGTCCTTCTTCCTGGCCAACGCAGCCAACGTCTTGGCTTCCTCCAGGCCATTGCCAAGCGGCCATTCGCAGTAGACCGCCTTGCCGGCATTGAGCGCGGCGGTCGCCAGTTCGAGGTGGTGTGGCACCTTGACAGTGATGGCGACGACGTCGACGTCGGGGCTGTCCACGAGGTCTTGGTGATTGTCGAAGGCCCTTGGCACGCCGAAGCGCTTGCCTGCAGCCTGGGCGGATTCGCGGCGCGTGGTGGACAAGGCCGTGATCTCGAAGTCGGCCGGCAGCGACCGCAACGCAGGGATGTGCGCCTCTGCCGCCCAGCCGCGGTCCGGGCTAGCGCCAATGATGCCGACGCGGATCCTGGCTGGAGTCTTCGTCATGGGAGTCGCCTACAGGTGCAACGCGAACG
>JAXDQQ010000241.1:0-3869 GCA_034667805.1 Thermoplasmata archaeon
CGGAATCCTGGCGGATCTCGAGGATGACCTCGCGGGCGCCGGGTCCGAAGGGGACCTCGAAGCGGGCCGGCTGCGCAGAGCTGACCGTGAAGTCCTCGTTGATGACGACGACGCCGTCGCGGTAGCCTGGGCGGTCTTCGCCGGACTGCAGCGCACCATCGCCAGAGTCGTCGTCGCCCGCCCCGAAGCAGCCGGACAGGAGGACGAGCAGGGCGAGGACCAGCGGCAAGCGCATGGCTTGCGCTACGGCCCCGCAGGCATGAAGGTTCCGGGCAGGACGTCGTGCGTTGGCGAGCGATCGGCTGAATCCCGCAACAATCGGCTGAATCAGCTGCAGCCCATCGAGTTGCCGCAGTTGAGGCACTTGTAGCACGCGCCGTTGCGCACCGTCGTGTGCCCGCACTGGTCGCAGTCGGGGGCGTCGCCGCCGAGGCTGGCCAGGAAGTCGTTCGGGTCCGAGCTGGAGCTCTTGCCCAGCTTGGCCTCGAACGAGGCGTCCTTGGCCAGCGGCAGGCCCGCCGCCGGTTCCGTGGTCGCCGCCGGCGTCTCCGGCGCGAACTCCAGCAGCGTCGTCTCGTTCTTCGGGCGGCGCTTGGCCAGCCGGAGCGACTCGAGGTACTCGCGGCGCGTGGGGACGTAGTCCTTGGCCGACGGGTCGGGCTTGACCGACAGGAAGCCGGTCTCGCCGAAGTACTCGTAGCGCAGCAGCTTGCCCAGGAGGTCCTGGATGCCCAAGGCGCTCTTGATGTACTTGTGGTCGGTCTGGCCGGCGAGCGGGCCGTACTCGTTGATGAGCTTGCGAGTGAGCTCGTCCAGGCTCATGCCCAGCTGCAGGTTGCGGCTGTAGTTCTTGCCGATCTCCTTGAGGAAGTTGTCGACGAGGGTGCCGGACTTGCGCGCGCCGACGAAGACCTCGCAGGGGCGGCCGTCCTCGTACTCCCACACCTGGATGTCGACCTTCTCGGCGCCGTACGTCGTGAAGATCGTCACGGTGCGCTTGAAGCCCTGGTCGTTCTCCTGCGGCGGCTTCTCGACCTCGCCGTGGCGCAGGCCGGGGACGACGATGGGGGCAGGGGTCGCGGCCGCGGCGGCTGCGTCCGCCTTGTCCTCGGCGGCCTCCTTGTCCTTCGTCTTCTTGTCCTTGGAGCCCGTCGACAGCGGCTGGCTGAGCTTGCAGCCGTCGCGGTAGAGCGCCACGGCCTTGAGCTGCAGGACCCAGCCCATCTCGTAGGCGTCGCGCACGTCGTCCACGGTGACCTCGTGCGGCATGTTGATGGTCTTCGAGATGGCGCCCGACAGGAAGGGCTGCGTCGCGGCCATCATGCGGATGTGGCCGGTGTGGTGGATGAAGCGCGAGCCGTCGCCGCACTTGTTGGCGCAGTCGAAGATCGGCAGGTGCGCCGGCTTGACCAGGCTCCCCTCGACGGTCTGGTGGCCTTCGACGTAGGCGACGAGGGCGCCGATGGCCTGGTTGCTGAAGCCCTTCTCGCGCATCGTCTTCGGGTTGAGCTTCGGCGTGTAGTCGTTGAACGACTTGGCCACCGCCACGGAGTCGTACGCCTCCTGGTACTCCTCCTCCGTGTAGCCCTTCTTCAGGAAGGTCTCCTTGGTGACCGGCGCTCCCTCGAGGGTGCCGTGGCCGATGGCGTACTTCTCGACGGCCTTGACCTGGTCTTCCGTGTAGCCGAGGTTCTTCAGCGCGAGCGGCACGCTCTGGTTGATGATCTTGAAGTAGCCGCCGCCGGCGAGCTTCTTGAACTTCACCAGCGAGAAGTCGGGCTCGACGCCCGTCGTGTCGCAGTCCATCAGGAGACCGATGGTGCCCGTCGGGGCCAAGACGGTCGCCTGGGCGTTGCGCCAGCCGTTCTGCAGGCCGAGCGCGAGGGCGGCCTCCCAGTCCTCGACGGCCGCGTCGAAGAGCTCGGAGTAGATGGCGAAGGAGCGCTCCTTCGTCGCCTTGAGCTGCGACGCCGACAGGTCGGACAGGTTGTGCCGTTTGAGGTCGACGCCGTCCATGTTGACGAGCGGCGAGCCGGTGCTGCGCAGGCGGCGCGCGGCCGCCAGGTGCATGCCGATGACGTCGGCCATGTACTCCTTGTTCGACTTGCCCGTGGCGTCCGTGACGGACATGCCGCGGAACGGCCCCTTGACGGCGGCCATCTCGGCCGACACGCGGTAGGCGTGGCCGGTGAGGATGGCGGTGAGGGCGCCGGCGATGGCGCGGCCCTCCGGCGAGTCGTAGGCGTGGCCGGTGACCATCAGCAGCGTGCCGAGGTTGGCGTAGCCGAGGCCGAGCGGGCGGTAGTCCTCGCTGTTCTTCGCGATGTCCTTCGTGGGGTAGCTGGAGTAGCCGACGAGGATCTCCTGCGCGACGAAGAAGACGCGCGTGGCGTGGCGGTAGGCCTCGAGGTCGAAGCTGCCGTCCGCCTTGAGGAACTTCATCAGGTTCAGCGACGCCAGGTTGCACGCCGTGTCGTCGAGGAACATGTACTCCGAGCAGGGGTTGGAGCCGTAGATGCGGTCCGTCGCCTTGCAGGTGTGCCACGTGTTGATGGTCGAGTCGTACTGCGTGCCGGGGTCGGCGCAGGCCCACGCCGCGAAGGCGACCTGGTCCCACAGGGCCTTCGCCTTGTAGGTCTTGACGAGCTTGCCGGGCTCCATGCGGCTCGTGGTGTTCCACTCGCCGTCGGCCTTGACGGCCGCCATGAACTCGTCCGTGATGCGCACGGAGTTGTTGCTGTTCTGGCCGCCGACGGTGCCGTACGCCTCGCCGTTGAAGTCGGAGTCGTAGCCCTGCGCGATGAGCGCGGCGACCTTCTTCTCCTCGCGGACCTTCCAGTTGATGAAATCCTCGATCTCGGGGTGGTCCATGTCGAGGCTGACCATCTTGGCGGCGCGGCGCGTCGTGCCGCCCGACTTGGTGGCGCCGGCGCCGGCGTCGAGGACCTTGAGGAACGACATCAGGCCGGAGCTGGTGCCGCCGCCGGAGAGTTTCTCGTACTTCGAGCGCAGGCGGCTGAAGTTGCTGCCCGTGCCGGAGCCGTACTTGAAGAGGCGGGCCTCGGCGGCGAGGAGCTCGAAGATGCCTTTGCGCTCGACGAGGTTGTCCTCGACGCGCTGGATGAAGCAGGCCGAGCACTGCGGCCGGCTGTAGTTGTGCTTGACCGTCTCGATGGACTGGGTCTCTTCGTTCCAGGCCCAGTTGCCGCCGGAGCCCTGGATGCCGTAGGCGTGGTGGTGGCCGCAGTTGAACCAGACGGGGCTGTTGAACGCGCCCTTCTGGCTGATGAGCATGTGGCGCAGCTCGGCCTCGAAGGAGTCGGCGTCGTCGCGGCTGGCGAAGTAGCCGTGCGTCTCGCCCCACCAGCGGATGGAGGAGGCGATGCGGTGGACGACCTGGCCGGCGGAGGTCTCGGAGCCGAGGGTGCCGTCCGGCTGGGGGACGCCGGCCTTGCGGAAGTACTTCGAGACGATGATGTCGGTGGCGAGCTGCGACCATTCCTTGGGGACCTCGCAGCGGTCGACCTGGAAGACGACGGAGCCGTCAGGCTCCTTGATGACCGACTTGCGGGTGGTCCACTCGACCGCGTCGAAGGGGTCGACGCCCGCCTTGGTGTAATGGCGGCCCACATGCAGTCCGGGGCGGTTGCCGGGGACCTGGCCCAGGCTGGCGAGCCGGGGCTCCTCCGTCTTTCGCATGACCTTCTCATCGAATTGGATGTTGATGCTCATATCCCCTTCCCCTCGTGATGTGGACCCCTCTGCGGACCGCTGGCCACGACGCGGGGTTTGGGGCATGCCCAAGGGTCACCGACCCTGGATCATCCGCCCTGTGCATCCCAACCCCTGGCCGTGAGCCAGTCCCCACG
>JAXDQQ010000242.1:0-8285 GCA_034667805.1 Thermoplasmata archaeon
GCCGGCCTCGAGACCATCGACCGCATCGGCCCGGCCAAGGCCGTCATCAAGGTCCTGTCCATCACGGACACCCGCGAGTCGCGCCGCAAGCAGGTCGTCGACCGCGCCAAGGAGCTGCTCTCGGGCATCAACGAGGCGCCCGGCCAGGACTCCGACAAGATCGCCGACGAGGTCCGCTCCGCGGTCCAGGTCGCCGAGATCACGAAGTTCCGCAACACCAAGCTGCCCGCCGGCCCCAACGTCGATTCCAGCGACTCCGTCATCCAGGTCGAGGGCCGCAACGACGTCCTCAACCTCCTGAAGTGCGGCATCAAGAACGCCGTGGCCGTCGAGGGCACCAACGTCCCCGACGAGATCAAAGAGCTCACCAAGGAGAAGACGACCATCGTCTTCGTCGACGGCGACCGCGGCGGCGAGCTCATCGCCAAGGAGATCCTGCAGACGTGCGAGGTCGACTTCGTCGCGCGCGCTCCCCCGACCCGCGAGGTCGAGGAACTCCCGCACAAGCTCGTGATGAAGTGCCTGAAGAACAAGCTCACCGCGGACCAGTTCATCTCGCAGCTCGGCATCAACATCAGCCGCCCCGAGTCGGCCGGCAAGAAGCAGGCCCCCAAGGACGGGTCGGCCGACTTCGGCACCGACGTGGCGGACGAGGTGCGCGGCGAGTCCCGCCCCGAGCGCCCGCAGCGCGAGGAGCGCCGCGACGACCGCCGCGAGGGCGGCCGCAACGACGACCGCCGCGGCGGCGACCGCGGGCGCGGACGCGAGGATGACCGCCGTGGCGGCGGCCGCGGCGGCGACCGCGGACGCGGACGCGAAGGCGGCCGCGAGGGCGGCCGCGGCGGCGAGCGCGACGGCGGCCGTGGCCGCGGTGGCGAGCGCCGCGACGAGCGCCCCCGCGAGCGCCGCGAGGACGCCCCGGCCGCGGCCCGCGAGGGCGAGGCCCCCGCCGAGGCGCCGGCAGCCACGCCGCGCCGCGAGGGCGACCCACGCGCCGCCTACCGCGAGCAGCTGGCCGGCCTCTCGGGCACCCTGAAGGCCGTCCTCCTGGACGACACCGGCAACCCGGTCCAGGCCGACCTGGCCGTGCGCGAGCTGGCGGACACCCTGAAGGGCGCCAAGGACTCGGTGCACGCGGTCGTCTTCGACGGAGTCATCACGCAGCGCCTCCTGGACATCGCGGCGGAGCGCAAGATCGCCACCGTCGTCGGCGTCAAGATGGGCAACGTCACCAAGGTCCCCGACACCGTCGAGATCCTGACCCGCGACGACCTGAAGTAGACCTGATTCAGCGGATTTTTCCCCTGATGAAGCGGATTCCCTAGCGCCAGCCAGACCGCACGGGAATCGGCTTCATCCGGGGGCAATCCGCTTCATCAGCCTACAATTTTCTCCCCCTTTTTCTTCACATTCATTTTCGCAGACAGATACAATTGCTCGGACCGCCCCCCGACCGTCAGAGGGCCCTCGAAAGGGCGCACCAGGTCTGTTAGCAAGATTTCGCGTGGAATCCCGTTTTTGGGTCGTTTCCTGGCTTTCCGCGGCCCAAGACATATATCCTGCGCTTTGCGTTGTAGCAGCGGGGATGGGCTAGGATGCACAAGGACGAGCTGCTGCAGCTTCACAGTTTGCTGTGCCAGATGAAGCGGTATTTCGAAGACTCCGGTTTGCCGGTGAACGGCGAGTTCGTCGAGTACGACGGGCTCAACTGCTCGCCCCAGCACATCCACAAGTCCAAGACCGACCACAAGCGGGCCGTCTTCTACCTCGGCAAGGGGCTCGCCGAGGTCATCATGCAGGGCAACCCGGACCACCAGGCCCGCCTGCGCGAGCGCTTCCTCCGCCTCGCCACCGTCGCCCTCTCGGAGGCCGAAGAGGACGAGGCCCTCTCGTCCGACCCCCGCAACAAGAACCTGCCCGCCTTCGCGCTGGCGGCCCTGGTCACGCGCTCCGGCGCAACCGCGTAATCTAGACTCGTCCGCGGCGCCGAGGACCGCTGGAAGCGGGCCGAGGCCACCCACACAACGGCCCGGCGGCTGCTGGAAGCTGCCGCCGTGCGCGGGGGGTGCAGGGGGGCGCAGCGCCCCCTGCTTTCAGCAAGCACTGAAACGGGTCCGGCCCGGTCGGCGGCGCGAGCGAAGCGAGCGGTTGCCGGCGGGCTGATCCCGTTTCAGAGCGGCTTGATCATTTCCAAGGCGTCGGAGCCGTCCGAGTACACGCCTTCCTTGATTCCGGCCGGCTGGAACCCGGCGCGCGCGTAGAAGCGGCGGGCCGCCGGGTCGTCCCAGCGCACGTCCAGCGTCAAGGCCTGCGCGCCCTGGCGGCGCATGCGCTCGCGCACGTCGGCCAGGAGAGCGCGGCCGATGCCTTGGCCGCGGCGCTGCGAATCGACGGCGAGGGCGAGGAGATGGCCCTGGCCCTCGGCCTTCTCGGCGAGGGCGAAGCCGACGATCTGGTTGGTGGGCACGTCGCGGGCGACGAGGAACGTGCCCTTCGAGACGTTGGCGTGGCGGGCCAGCCATTCGGCGGCGTAGCGCTCCTGGAGCGAGTCCAGGGCAAGGCGGGCGACCGGATCGACATCGGCATTGCGGACCGGTTCCACCACGAGCATGCCCTTTCCGTTAGCCTGCCATGGCCATCAACCTTTTCCCATGGTGCCGAGGGCCCTAGATAAGGGTAGAACTAGGTTGTCCCTGGACCCCGTGGGCGTCCGCCCCTCAGGTCTCGGGTACGGCCACGCGGCGGGCGGAAGCAGCGAAGGCGACCAGCGTCGCGCTGAAGGCCATGACCATCCCGAGGTTCAGGCCGGACTCGTCTCCCTGCTCCAGGAACTGGGTGAGCCAGACGCCCGCGAACGCGCCCGCGCCGATGATCCCGAGCGCCGTAGGCAAAGTGGCCGGGGCGCGGGCCCAGACCCCGAGGGCTCCGATGATGAGCGCCGCCGCGACGCAGACCCAGCCCACCATCACGTAGACCGTCTCGAAGGCCTGGATGGTGTTGGACGAGTGGTCGCCCCAGGCTGGGTACGTCAAGGCCGCCAGCAGCCCGAGCACGACGAGCAGCGCCACGGACACCCACGGGAAGCGACGCATCGAGGCTGGAGCTCATGCCCCGGCAAAGAACCACACGGTCCGCTTATGCCTGTTCGATGAGCCGGCCGTTGCGTCCGGCCTCATGCGCGCGCTCGCGCGCTTCCTCGAGCGCGCCATCCTCGACGAGGTCCTTGCTCACGAAGAAGTAGCAGGTGCGGCAGTCGCGCAGGCTCGAGCGGGCGTCGACGAGGCCCTCCTCGCGCAGGCGCTTGACCGCGAAGCGGATGGTGCGCGGCGGCAGGCCGGTGCGGTGGCGCAGGCCGGCGTGCGTCAGCGGCCCCTCCTGGCGCACGGCGCCGAAGACCCTTTGGGCGGAGCCGGGCAGGCGGCCGAGCCGGTCGTCGTCGACGTGCACGGCCTCCGCCGGGAAGTGAAGGAACTCGTACTCGCCCATCACCCGGGTGATGGACCGGGACCTTGAAAAGAGCTCGGGCCCGGGGCTCCGGCGAGACCTCATCACAGCGAACCCACTGAAACCGCGGCGCCATTGAGCACGAATGCGGACTACACGACGACCGAAAGGCGCGTGAGCTCCTGTTCGCCACGGAAGACCATGAGGAGGTACGTGCCGCCGGGCGGCAGCGGCGCCACCGCGATGCGGTCCTCGGGATCGATCGAGCCGCCAGGCACCTGCAGGTACGACGCGGAGAGGTCGGTCCCTGCCCGGTCGAGGAAGCGGACGGTGACCTCGTCCCATGCAAGCCCTCCCGAGGTCTTGGTGACGTCGAAGGCGAGCGCGCCGCTGTCCTCGCGGACGGCGACGAGCGCGACGTCCGGCTCCGGCCGGTCGAAGACCAGGGCGTAGATGATGACCGTCAAGAGGACGGCGACGAGGACGAACGTCGTGATGACGACGAGCGGGGAGGCGGCGCTGTCGTCGCGGGCCAAGGCCACGCCGGCACGAGGCTCCTCGCAGGCTTGAGCCTTTGCGCCGGGATCAGGGCCGCAGTCGCCCGAGGAACGCGCGGAACTCGCCGCCGGCGTCCGCGTCCCGGAGGCCGTACTCGACGTTGGCCATCAGCCAGCCAAGCTTGTGCCCGAGGTCATGGCGCCGGCCCTGGAAGCGCCAAGCATGCATCGGCGACCCTTCCTTGATGGCGAGGCGCATGGCGTCCGTGAGCTGGTATTCGCCACCGGCGCCGGGCTGAATGCGGCCCAGGCACTCCATGACGCGCCCGTCGAGGACGTAGCGGCCCATGATGCCGAGGTCCGAGGGCGCATCCTCCGGCTTCGGCTTCTCCACGAGGTCCTGCACCTCGACGAGGCCGGGCTCGACCTGCCGGCGTGGCTTGACGATGCCGTAGCTCGACACGCGCTCGCGCGGGACGGGCTCGACGGCCACGACGGAGCCGCCGAGCTTGGCCTGCCAGTCCATGAGCTGCTTCGTGCAGGGCTGCTTCGAGTCCATGATGTCGTCGCCGAGGAGGACGGCGAACGGCTCGCCCTCGACGAACGAGCGGGCGCAGGCCACCGCGTTGCCCAGGCCTTTGGGCTGCTTCTGCCGGACGTAGTAGATGTCGGCGAGCTCGTGGATGGCGCGCATCTGCTCGAGCCGCTTGAGGTCGCCTTTCTGCTCCAAGAGGCGCTCCAGCTCGACGGCCTGGTCGAAGTGGTCCTCGATGGCGCGCTTGCCACGGCCGGTGACGATGCAGATCTCCTTGATGCCGGAGGCCACGCACTCCTCGACGACGTACTGGATCGCCGGCTTGTCGACGACGGGCAGCATCTCCTTCGGGCTCGCCTTCGTGGCAGGCAAGAAGCGCGTGCCGAGGCCGGCCGCGGGGATGACAGCCTTCATGTCGGGCCATCCAATGGAGCGTCGCTCAAGAAGGTGTCCCTGTAGCGTCTCCCGTTCCCCCGCGTCCTCATGGCATCGCCGTCGTCGGCACGGGCTACGTCGGCCTGTGCACCGGGGTGGCCTTCGCCGAGCGCGGACAGGACGTCACCTTGGTCGACGTCGACGCCGCCAAGGTGCAGGCCGTCGCGTCCGGCAAGGCGCCGTTCCACGAGCCTGGCCTGGACGACGCGCTGGCCGCCGCGGTCCGGTCGGGCAGGCTGCGCGCCACGACGGACCTCGCCGCGGCGGTCGCCCGCCACGGCACCGTGATGCTGTGCGTCGGCACGCCGCAGGCCCAGGACGGCAGCATGGACCTGACGTCCATCCGCGCCGCGGCCCGCCAGGTCGGCCAGGCCGCGAAGGCCGCCGGAGGCCCGCGCCTCGTCGTCGTCAAGTCCACCGTCCTGCCGGGCACGGCGCGCACGGAGGTCCGCGGCGAACTCGAGGCGGGGCTCGGCGGCCCGCTGGCCGGCCGCATCCTGCTCGCGTCGAATCCCGAGTTCCTTCGCGAAGGCGCGGCGATGCACGATGCCCGCAAGCCCGACCGCATCGTGGTCGGCGCCGATGACCCGGTCGCCCGGGACGCCCTGCTCGCCCTCTACACCGCCGACACCTGCCCGAAGGTCACCGTCGACCTCGCCACGGCCGAGATGACGAAGTACGCCGCCAACGCGATGCTCGCCATCCGCATCTCGGCCTCCAACGAGCTCGCCAACCTGTGCGCCGCCGCCGGCGTCGACTGGGTCGACGTGGTCAAAGGCATCGGCCTCGACCCGCGCATCGGCCCGCTGTTCCTTCGCGCGGGGGCCGGCTACGGCGGCTCGTGCTTCCCCAAGGACGTCGCCGCGCTGCGCGCGCGGATGCGCGAGCTCGGGATGCCGTCGCGCATCCTCGACGCGACGACGGCCGTCAACGACGCGCAACCGGCCGAGGTCGTCCGGATGGCCGCGGACGAGCTCGGCGGCCTCAAGGGCAAGCGCATCGCGGTCCTTGGTCTTGCGTTCAAGGAGCTCACCGACGACGTGCGCATGAGCCGCGCCTTCCCTCTCGTCGAGGCGCTGCGCGCCAGTGGCGCCGACGTGGTCGGCCATGACCCCGCCGCTTCCGCTAACTTCCGCAAGGCGATGCCTGACCTGCGGGTCGAGGCTCGCTGGCAAGACGCCGTGCGCGGCGCGGATGCGGTCGTCTTCCAGGTCGAGTGGCCGGAGTACAAGGCCATCGACCCCGTGGCGCTGCGCGGGCTGCTCAGGACGCCCTTGGTCGTGGACGGCCGCCGCACGTTGGACCCCGCCAAGGCGAGGGCGGCCGGCCTGCGCTACCGCGCCATCGGCCTTGGCCGGGAGTGACGGTTCCGTCCCTTACCTGGGGCCGTTGTGCGGCACGCCCGCCCCGAAGTCGAACAGCCCATCGGAGACCACGACGCGGTTGACGAGGGTGCCGTCCTCGCCGCGTCGCGCGTAGATCGTGTACAGGCGGCCGTCCGGGCCGATGTCGGTCTCGAGGAAATCGCCAAGGCTGCGGCCGAGCGCCTGGTCTTGCAACACCGGTTCAGGGTCAGGCTGCACGACCGTGAAGGCGGGTGCATCCGTGTCGCCGTCGTCGGTGGCCGCCACCTGCAGCGTCCACGTCGCCTCCGACATCTTGTCGCGTGTCGCATTGGTGGCGTACCAGGCGAAGGCCATGCGGCCGGGCGCGCCCGCGGCACTCCACGGCATGGCATTCGTCGCCAGGTCGCCCGAGACGAGCACCGGCCCGACGATGCGCCCATCGGGATGCACGATGTCGACGAACACGCCGAAGCGCGCGCCGTCGCGGTCGAGGGCGTAGGTGAAGGGCACGTAGACGTTGCCGGCCTCGTCCGAGACGGGGGGCATGAACGAGTCGGTGCCGGTCCCGTTGGGCAGGTCTTCCGGGGCGATGCCGTAGTCCGGCACGGGCAGGTCGATGCGCGCGCCGAACGTCGTGCCGCCGTCCTCAGAGATCCAAAGTGCGGGGTCGCCCGCGCAGCCAGCGACGAACAGCCGGTCGCGGACGGGCCCCTGGCCGAAGGTCATGAGGCCGCAGTCGAAGCCCACGGCAAGGAACGTCCACGTCAGGCCGCCGTTCGTGGAATGGTAGAGGTTGGTGGCGATGCCGGTGTTGTAGAACACCCAGACCTCGTCCGCGACGCCGGCGCGCACCCATGGCCGGTCCACCAGCGGCGGGAAGACGTCGGCCTTGGTGAAGACGTGCGTGCCGTCGGCCTGGTACTTGGTGAACCAGGTCGTGGCCGCCGAGATGTCGAAGAAGTACACGTTGCCCGCGTCGTCGATGGCGAAGTCCCCCTCGACGCCGAAGCCGTCACGCACCGCGCCCGTGCGGTCGGCGAACGGCAGCAGCCCGAAGCTCGCGCCGCCGTCGCGGCTCACCCAGATCGGCGGGCTGCGGCCGACGCAGCACGTCGCCGATGCCCACACCGCTCCGTCGCCGGCGACCTCGATGACGGGCTCGCCGAACTTGCCGCAGTCCCCGAACGCCGCGTTGAGCACGGCCGCGGTCCCCTCCGTGGGGCAGACCAGGTCGACAGGGGGAAGGAACGAGAGCGGCAGTGCGGCCGGCGTCAGGTCCGTAGGCTCGGCGCCCGTCCCCTTGCCGCCGTCCAGGCACCCTGCCAACACTGGCACCAAGGCGGCAAGGACGAGGATGGGAAGGACGCGCACGGACGACGACTTGGGCGCCGGCTGATGAGCCTTTGCGCCTAGGCCTCGACCGTGCCTTTGACGGCCGCGCCGGCAGGCACAAGGACGCCAGGACCGAGGATGGTGCCGGGATTGAGGCTGGCGTTGACGCCGGTCTTGGCGCCATCGCCGACGACCGCGCCGAACTTGCGGCGGCCAGTGTCCACCTTCTTGCCCTTGTGGTGGACGCGCACCGGCGCGTCATCGTGGCGCAGGTTGGCGACGACCGTCCCCGCCCCGAGGTTGCAGCCCTCGCCGAGGACGGAGTCGCCGACGTAGTTGAGGTGCGGCGCGTTCCCCCCGGCGAGCAGGACCGTGTTCTTCAGCTCGGTCGCCGCGCCGACATGCGCCTTCGCACCGATGGCGACCGGGCCGCGCAGGTAAGCGTTGGGTCCGACGCGCGCGCCGACCGATACGTAGACGTCGCCCTCGACGTACGTGCCGGACTTGACGACCGCGCCGGCCTCCACGAACAGGCGGCCACGCACGTGCACACCGTCCTCGACAATGCCGTTGCCGGCGACGCCGGTCTTGGCGCCGTCGAGAAGGAAATCCATCGTGGGCCCCATCAGGGCCTCGTGCGCTGCGAGCAGGTCCCACGGCGCGCCGACGTCGCGCCAGCCGCGCGCGTCGATCCAG
>JAXDQQ010000243.1:0-2727 GCA_034667805.1 Thermoplasmata archaeon
TGGGAAGACTTACGCGATTTCTTGCGCGCCGCCACTTCGCAAATGAGGGCCAAGTCGAAGGAACGGGCCGACGCCCACCACGCCGACGCCGACGACGGAAGGAGGTTGAATGGCGTTCGGGGAATCGAACGGGCCCTCCTCGCCTTCGCGCACTTGCTCCACAGGAAACCCGTTTGTCCCATCCTGGACATGCGTGCCCAATCGTGTTCCCACGTCGTCATCGACCCTATAAGCCAAGCCGACGAGTTTGGGGTCGTACTTCGGCAATGGTGAACGTCGCCGTGATCGGGGCCCGGGGCTACCTGGGCCGTGAATGCATCCGCATCCTGCTGAACCACTCCAAGGTCCACTCCATCACGCCCGTCAGCGGCAGCGAGGCCGGCAGACCCTACGGCGACCTCGTCCCCGGTTTCCGCGGCCGGGACCTCCGGTTCGTGGCCTCCGCCGACAAGGCCGTCCAGTCGGCCGACGTCCTCTTCCTCGCCACCGACGCCGAGGAGGCCAGGAAGGCCGTCGCCGCCGCCCGCGCCGACCAGCTCGTCATCGACCTCAGCCGCGCCCACCGCCACGCCGCCTTCGAGACCGGCTCGGCCTGGGTCTACGGCCAGCCGGAGCTCCTGCCCGTCCCGAAGGGCCACAAGCGCGTCGCCAACCCCGGCTGCTATCCCACCGCCACGATGCTGGCCGCCGCCCCGGCGCTCAAGGGCAAGCTGGCCGGCGACGGCGTGCTCATTAGCGACGGCATCAGCGGGGTCTCCGGGGCCGGCGCCACGCCGCGCGGCGACCTGCACTTCCCCGAGGCCAACGAGGCCGTCCGGGCCTACAAGGTCCTCGGCCACGACCACCTCGGCGAGATCCGCGACGTCGCCGCCGCCGTCGAGGCCGGCTCCGGTTCCCGAACGGGCCAGCCACGTGCCGTCCGATTCACGCCCCACCTCGCGCCCCTCAACCGCGGTCTCCTGGCCACCGTCTACCTGCCGATCAAGGCCGGCGTCAGCGCCGAGCAGGTCAAGTCCGCCTACGCGGCCGCCTACGCCAAGACGCCCTTCGTCCAGATGGTCGCCGAGGCCGACACCGGCGCCGTGCGCGGCAGCAACCGCGCCGAGGTCGCCGTTGACGTCGATGCCGACACCGGCCTCATCGTGGCCCGCTGCGCCATCGACAACCTTGTCAAGGGCGGCTCCGGCAACGCCGTGCAGAACATGAATGCCGCCCTGGGCTTCGAGCCGACCCTCGGACTCCCCTTCGTCGGAGGCGGTCCGTAGTGCTGTTGGGCTGGAGGCGCTCCGTCGCCAAGCTTCAAGGCGTCGTGCCGGAGTCCCCGGCAGTGCCCGCCACCGTCACGAACGGCCAAGCGCAAGGCTACACGGTCGTCCTCGTGCCCGACCGGCACCTCAACCACGTGCCCGGCTTCCGCGCCCAGGGAGTATGGGCGCAGATCAAGAAGAAGAGCAAGGACGTCTGCCTCATCGTCAGCGACCGCCCCTCCAAGGGCGCCGCCGTCTTCACGCAGAACGCCTTCTGCGCTGCCCCGGTCACCGTCAGCCGCGAGCACGTCGAGAACGGCGACATCCGCGCCATCGTGTGCAACGCCGGCAACGCCAACGCCGTCACCGGCGAGCAGGGCATGAAGGACGCCCACGAGATGGCGGCCCACGCCGCCAAGGCGCTCAAGCTCCAGCCCGACCAGTTCATCGTCTGCAGCACCGGCGTCATCGGGCGTCCCCTGCCGCTGGACAAGGTCAAGGCCGGCATCGACGAGTGCGCCCGCACCCTCGACGAGGCCACCGGCGGGGAGGCCGCTGAAGCCATCACGACGACGGACTCCCACCCCAAGCACGTCTTCGTCCAGGTCGACGTGGCCGGGCGCACCTTCCACATCGCTGGCATCGCCAAGGGCGCCGGCATGATCCACCCCAACATGGCGACCATGCTGTCGTTCCTCGTCACCGACGCGCCCATCACGACGACGTTCCTGCAGGCCAACCTGAAGGACGCCGTCAACGCGACGTTCAACATGATCACCATCGACGGCGACCAGTCCACCAACGACACGTGCGCCATCATCGCCAACGGCGCAGCCGGCGGCGCGAACCTGCGCAAGGGCACCATCGAGGCCGAGGCGTTCCAGACCGGCCTGCGCGAGGCCTGCAAGGTCCTGGCCAAGCACATCGCGGGCGACGGCGAGGGCGCGACCGCCTTGTTGGAGGTCCGGGTCGAGGGTGCCAGCACCCTGGACGACGCCCGCACCATCGCGCGCAGCGTCGCCAAGTCCAACCTCGTCAAGTCCGCCCTGCACGGCAAGGACCCGAACTGGGGCCGCATCGTCGCCGCCGTAGGCGCCTGCGGGGCCAACGTCGACCCCAACCGCGTCAGCGTCCGCTTCGAGTCCAGCCTCGGCTCTGTCCCCGTGCTCGACCAAGGCGAGCCGCTTGGCATGAACCTCAAGGACGCCAACGCCGTGCTGCAGAGCAAGGAAGTGCGCATCCTCGTCACCCTCGGCCTTGGCCCCTACAACGCGGAGGCCTGGGGCTGCGACCTCAGCGAAGAGTACGTCACGTTCAACTCGGCCTACACGACGTAGTCCGACGCCTCTTTCCCAAGCCCCCTCAATCCCGGACCACCCATGGCGACCATTGTCCTGAAGCTCGGCGGCGCCGTCTGCCTCGAACCCGCCACGGTCACCGCAGTCGCCGACGAGATCAAGGCGCTGCAGGCCGCCGGCCA
>JAXDQQ010000244.1:0-3480 GCA_034667805.1 Thermoplasmata archaeon
CCGCCGTCGCGCAGCGCACCACCGCCGACCGCCTGTGCAAGGGCGCCGATTCCGTGATGTTCTGCCTCTCCAAGGGCCTCTCGGCGCCGGTCGGCTCGCTGCTGTGCGGCAGCGCGGAGTTCGTCGAGCAGGCCAAGTTCGCGCGCAAGCTCCTCGGCGGCGGCATGCGGCAGTCCGGCCATCTCGCCGCCGCCGGCCTCGTCGCCCTGCAGACCGGCATCGACCGCTTGGCCGACGACCACGCCAACGCGAAGCGCCTGGCCAAGGGCCTCGATGGCTTGGCCGGCTGCAAGGTCGCCTACGAGGTCGAGACCAACATGGTCATGCTCGACGTGCCACGCCGGCTGGGCGGCGTCAAGGGCTTCATCGCCGAGGCTCGCGACGTCGGCGTCCTGTGCGGCGCGCGCGTCGAGGACGACCTCGTGCGCTTCGTGACGCACCGCAACGTGTCCAAGGCAGACGTCGATGAAGCTCTCGAGCGACTGACGGCGGTGCGGGGTTGACCACACCGCGAAGCTGAAGACCACGGCGTGCGATGGCCAGCGATGGCCTACGAAGCGGCGCCGGACGCCAACCTTGCCCTAGCGCGGCCCCTCGTCGTGCGGCCGCGCCGGCTGCAGAATGCGGCCGGCCTGCTGCTCATCGGCGGATGCATCGCCGCCTTCCTCTCCATGCAGCTGTTGGTCGGGTTCCCCATGTTCAACACCCTGCAGCCGGACGGGAGCGCGACCGACAGCACGTACGACGACGGGACGCCCGCCGCTGGCGGCCACGTCACATCCCGCGAGGTCGTCTTCGTCGGAGCGGCCATCGGGGTCCTGCTCGCCATCGGGGGCGTCCTGGCGATCCGCGGCTTCGTCCAAGCCCGTCGCGGGAACGCCCAGCGCGCTTTTGGCCTCGGGCTGGCGGCAAGCCTTCTGCCGCCCCTCAACCCATTGGCCCTGGCCGGCGCCCTGCTCGCGCGCTCGGCCCTGCGCCCGGCCGCAAGCGGGTGGACACCCGTGGCCGGGAGCGAGCTGACGGAGCACCGGACGCAACCAGCCATGGGCACAGCGCAGGCGTTCACGACGCAGCAGTTCTCTGCCCTGCTGCGGACGGGCGGCTGGATGCTGTTGGCCGGCGCGATCCTCTCCGCCGTCGGCGCCGTGGCCAGCCTCGTCGCCGTGACGATGCAGCTGGCCGGCTTCGCGGCCATGGCGCCGGCCGGGACCCGGCTCCCGGTCCTCGCCTTCGCCATCGTCGGTGGCGTCGGACTCGCCTTCGCCGCCGGCACCGTCCTCGGCGTCGTCGGATGGCGGCAGGCCAGGCTCGGCCGGGCGCAGCCGGCCGCGGGCTGGGGCCTGGCCTCGGGCTTGCTGCCGCCCTTCAACCCCCTACTGGTCCTCGGAGCGCTCCTCTGCTACGGCTCGCCCGAGAGCCAGCAGGCCTCGGCGCCCCCGGACCCCCGGGCGCAACCGCCATAGCGCCCTGCCGCCCTCTGCGGCTGGCCGTGCCCGCCATCACCAGCCGCTTCGTCGACTGCCATGTGTTCCGGCTCCGGCCCGACGGCAGCGACGAGTGGCTCGTCATGAAGCGCGCGCCGCACATCCACCTCGGCGGGACGTGGCAGATGGTCTCTGGCCACCTCGAGGCCGGCGAGAAGGCCTACGAATGCGCGGCGCGGGAACTGCTGGAGGAGACCGGCCTGCGCCCGCTCCACTTCTACCAGGCGTCGTACGTCAACCGCTTCTACCTGGCCTCCTCGGACGAGATCGTGCTGTCACCCGTCTTCGCGGCCCACGTCGCCCCCGACGCCAACGTGGTGCTGTCCGGCGAGCACACGGACTTCGCCTGGGTGCCGTTCGAGGAGGCCGTGCGGCGCTACCCGTGGCCAGGCCAGCGCAAGGCCATCGAGGTCATCCGGGCGCAGTTCGTGCAGGGCACGCCGATGCCGCAGAGCTGCCTGGACGGATTGGTCGGCATCGCCGACCGTTGACGACGACCCCCGACGACGAAACAGGAATCACGGGAATTCCGGGAATCCCAACCCCTTGGTTCCCCGGAATTCCCGTAATTCCTGTTTCGCCGGGCGTCTTGCGCCGATAACGACGACGCCCTGCACCGGCCGAAGACGCACAGTCTTCCGGTGCAGGGTGGCGCCTGTGTGAGACTTATCCGGCGACCGAGGCGTGGAGTTCGGGCGGGATCGCCGCGACTCCCCAAGCCTCGAGGGCCTGGCGGGTCGCCTCGGAGTCGAAGGAGCCCTGCCAGACGACCTTGCCGGCGGGATCGGTGAACGCGGGGATGGCCTCGGGGCCCTCGCGGTGGTGCGGGGCCACGTCGACCATGTTGAGCGTGAGACGGTTGCCGTGGATGACGGCGAGGAGGAACCCGGCGGCGGTGGAGCAGCAGTCGCATCCCTCGCGGCCGTAGAACGTCCATCCTGTGCTGCGGTGCATACCCTTGGCTGGCCAGCCCGGCTTAAGGCCCGTTGCGGCCAAGGTAGATATATCGCGCCCAGGAGGGAACAGGACGAAGCGAAGGCCTCGGACATGTCCCTCCGGGAGGCCTGCCGGGACCCGATCGTTTCGTGCGGCGGGATGGAATCGGCCGCCAAGCGGTGGCATTAAGCGAGACCCGCCGGCATGCCCCGCGCGATGACGAGCCTCCTGGTGGTCGGCGGCAACGCCGCGGGCATGAGCTGCGCGGCCAAGGCCAAGCGCCGGGCGCCCGAGCTCGAGGTCACGGTCATCGAGGCCGGCCCCAATGTCTCGTACTCGAGCTGCGGCATCCCGCACCTCATCGCCGGCACCGTGGAAGAGCCGGAGGACCTGCTCATCCTCACGCCGGAGAAGGCCAAGGAAAAGGGCATCGACGTCCACGTCAAGACCGCCGCCCTGGCGCTCAACGCCTACACCAAGGAGGTCACGGTCCAAGGCCCCAAGGGGCGCGACGCCTTGCACTACGACAAGCTCTGCATCGCGACGGGGGCCTCGGCGCTCAACCCGCTCAAGGGCGGCGACCTCAAGGGCGTCTTCAGCGTGCGGCACGTCTGGGACGGCGTCCGGCTCATGGAACACGTCGATTCCGCCAAGAGCAAGCGCTTCGGCATCGTCGGCGGCGGCCACGTCGGCCTCGAGATGGCAGAGGCGTTCCACAAGCGCGGCACCGAGGTCCACCTTTTCCAGAAGGGCCCCCGCCTGCTCTCGCAGTTCGACGCGGACATCACCGATGGGCTAGCGGAGTTCGTCGAGCAGAAGGGCATCAAGCTCCACCTCGACTGCGAGGTCACCGGCCTGTCGGAAGGCAAGCGCGAGGGCCAGGTCGGCCTCATCCATTCCAAGGAGAAGGACGTCACCGTGGACGGCGTGCTGGTCGCCGTCGGCGTCAAGCCCAACACGGCCTTCGCCGCCAAGGCCGGCGTGCACGCGCTGTCGACGGGCCACCTCCTGGTCGACGACAACATGCGCACGAACTTCCACGACCTGTGGGCCGCCGGCG
>JAXDQQ010000245.1:0-2783 GCA_034667805.1 Thermoplasmata archaeon
TGGGCGAGGAGGGCTTCGCGTCCGGCGATGACCTTTGCTCCCGCTGCGGCGGCCTCGCGCTCGAAGCGCGTCTGGCCGGCGGCGTACGCCAGCTCCACCGCGACGCGGACACCGGCGCCGACGGCCAGCGGCGACGGATCGGAGGCCAGGTTCCCGAGGGGCGTGGCCTGCACGACCAGCCGCGGCTTGGCCAATGCGCGTTGCTCCCAAGGGAGCCATGCCGCGCCCGTCTGCTTCGCGACGGCGTCGGCACGGGCGGCATCGCGGCTGGTGAACGTGACCTTGGCCCCTAGGTCCTGCAGGGCTGCGATGGCGGCGCGCGCGGCCCCGCCGGCACCCAGGACGAGGGCAGCGTCCCCTTGCGACACGTGCGGCCCGAGAAGCCGCTTGAGCGCGCTGAAGTCCGTGTTGGTGGACTGGACGGCCTCGCCCTGCCAACGCAGGCAATTGGCGGCGCCGGTGCGCTGCACGGAGGCATCGCCCTGCGAGGCGCGGGCAGCGTCGAGCTTGTGCGGCGCGGTGACCGAGGCGCCCACCATGCCGAGACGCGGTGCGACGTGCAGGAAGAGTCGCAGCGCGGAGGCGCTGGCCGGGACCTCGAGGGCCCCGAAGCGCTCGCGGCGGCCGCCGGCGCGCAGCGCCGCGTTGTGCAGGCGCGGGCTCAGGCTGTGCTCGACGGGGGCGCCCAGCACGGCGAGCCAGGGGCCAGGCTTGGCGGCGGCGACGTCCAGGTCGTTCGGACCGAGGCCCCAGTGGCGCCAGGTCGCCACGAGGTCGGTGATGGTGGGTTGGCCGGGCGCAGCGGGTGGAAGCCCCGGTGCCGCGCCGTAGGTGGCGCGGTTGCCGACGAGCGGCAGCAGCGCCCGCGTGGCGGCGCCGCCGTGCTCGAGCGTGGAGACACTGGGGCGGCCGCCGCGCTCGGCGTGCGTGCGGGTGAGCTCGAAGGCGCGCAGCAGGTCGGGGAACGCGCCGGCCGTGAAGGCCAGCTTGTCGTAGGCGGCGCCGAGGTCCTGCATCGCGAGGAGGGCGTTGAGGCCGTCGCTGCGGCAGGGCGTGTCGGGCCAGTGCGAGCTGGCGACCACGCCACCGTCCTGGCGCAACTGGGCCATCCGGCCCGAGGCGTCGAGGCCGTCCATCTCGAGGTCGGCGAAGGCGAAGCCGGCGCGCAGGGCCGTCTGCAGGAGGCCGAGGCGGACCTGCTCGGGGCCGTCGAACTTGCCGCCTTGGCGCTTCGGGCGCAAGGTCGCGAGCAGCGGCAGCCGAGCCGCGTCCGAGAGGGCCAGCAGGTCGTCGGTGGCGCGGTCGGCGTCGGGCACGCTGGGCCACAAGGCGTCCAGGCGGATCTCGGCGAGGCCGACCTCCGCGGGCAGGCGACCAATGGCCGCGATGGCTTCTTCAGTGGACTTGGCGGCGATGGAGGCGACAAGGGTGTGCGGCCTCAGCTGGACGGGCGTGGCGGCCCGGTCGGCTTGCGCCTGCATCAGCGTTCCTCCAATTGGGAATCGACGGGGAGGCCGGTGTGCCGCGCGACGTCCTCGCTATGCACGAGGATCTGTTGACCGGGCTTCAGGTCGGTGACGGCGACAGCACGGCCGTCGGCGGCGACGAGGCGGACGGTCTCGGCGGTCTGCAGCACGGCGTTGCCGTTGCGGCCATCGGAGGTCTTCCAATGGACGAGGGTGTGGGGGCGCCGCTCGATCTTGACGCGGCCGACCGAGAGGACGCGGTGGATGCCGTCTGCGTGCACGGCGAGGACCGGCTGCCCAACGGCGAGTTCGCTGAGGTAGCGCGTCTTGCCTTCCGGCGCGAAGAGGTACATGTGGACGGCGCCGCAGTTGACGCGGAACGGGCGCGGCTGGATGTACTCGGCCTTCAGCGTCTCGGCGTGCACGAGGCAGAAGCTGCGCGCCGTGGAGCCGACGAGGAGGCCTTCGCCGTCGCGGAAGAGGCTGGTGGAGTCGATGCAGACGCGGTCGCCCATGCCGGCGTCGTTGACGGCGGTGACCGTTGCCGGCTCGAGGAACGGTCGGGCAGTCGACCCCACCGACGAAACCGCGGAACTCGCGGACACCGCGGAGCCGTTGGGATCCGCGCGTTCCGCGGGATCCGCGGTCCCGGAGGTGACGGCCTTCTCACCCACGACCTGGATGCCGGCTGCAGAGATTGCGACGGTGACCTTCGGGACCGGAGGCCGCCAGCGCTTGCGCAGCTCCTGGTCCGCCTCCACGATGGCCTGCGGCGACTCGGGCGCGAGCACGATGCCGTGCACGCCGGTCTCCAGCGTGTCGGCGAACAGGCCGGCCTGCTGCGGCGTGCGGGCGATGGCGTAGAGCGTTCCCGGGCGGTCGCGGCGGGCCGCGACAAGGTTCTCCAGCGGGATGACGCGCCAATCCAGCGCGTCGACCACGACCAGGCCCTCCTGCTTCGCGGCCTTCTCCTGGCCCTTCCCGTCGGCGACGCGCACGAGGCGGCCGAGCTTCTGGCCGTGGTGCTTCAGGTCGAAGCGGCCGTCGACGGTGACGGCCTCGAGGCCGGGGCGCTCGACGTGCGGGTCGCCGCGCTCCAGGAGGACGCGTTCGCAGGCGACCTCCTCGAGGACGTGCAGGTAGGGCAGGCGCTTGTTCAGCGGCACGTGGCGCAGGTCGATCCAGAGCGGGAGGCGGTTCACGCGAACACCGCTGCGACGGCGGCCACGGCCTTGGCGGGGTCGGCGTGCTGGAAGACGTTGCGGCCGATGCTGCAGCCGGCGGCGCCGGCCTTCCTCGCGGCCTTGAGGTCCTTCA
>JAXDQQ010000246.1:0-3764 GCA_034667805.1 Thermoplasmata archaeon
GAATCGCTTCCGCGATTCGCAGGGGATCCCGCGCTCGCCAGCCTTCGGCCCGGCTCGCTCAGGCCCTCGCCGCGGCTCGGGCGCGGCCACCCAGGCCGACCTGCCCGGGAACCGCCTGCGGACTCGTCAACCCTGGGCCGTCGCGAAAAGCCTTGAACCCCCCGAGCGGTACAAGCGCGTGGCGTCGAACCGCATCCCGCTAGCGCTCCTGGACGAGAAGTTCGCCGTCTGCCGCATGGACCCCAAGGAGCGCACCCCGGCCTGGGTGATGGACATGCCCGCCCAACTCGTGGCCCTCATCCGCACGCCCAACGAGCTGTGCATCCTCTGCGACGAGGCCGACGTCCCCCGCTCCGCCACCGCCGTCGAACGGGGGTTCCGCGCGTTCGTCCTGGACGGGACCATCCCGCACGCCGTCTCCGGCCTCCTGAACAGCCTCACGAGGCCCTTGGCCGAGGCCGGCATCAGCGTCTTCAGCCTGTTCACCTACGACACGAACTACCTCCTCGTCAAGGACGCCGACGTCGCCAAGGCGTCGAAGGCGCTGGAGAAGGCCGGCTTCCCCGTGACGGAGAAGGAAGCCCGAGCGACCTGACCGTCGCGGCGCGTCGCATGCCCTCGAACCGGTTTCCCCTCACCCTGCTTGCCGAGCGCTTCGCCGTTTGCAGGCTGGACCCCGATGCGCCCACGCCTGAGGCGGTGCTCGCCGCCGGCGGCCCCTTCGCCAGCGTGACGCGCACCGAGGACGAGCTGTGCGTCGTCTGCGCCGAGGCGGACGTGCCCGGCACCGCAGTGCAGGTCGAGCGCGGCTTCCGCGCGTTCAAGCTGGAGGGCCCTGTCCCGTTCACCACCGTTGGCGTCATCAGCAGCTTGTCGAAGCCCCTCGCCGACGCCGGCATCGGCATCTTCGTCGTCTCCACCTATGACACCGACTACCTCATGGTCAACGAGGCGAACGTCGGCCGCGCGTCCAAACTGCTCACCACGGCCGGCTACCCGGTGAGCGGGCCGTCGGACGCGGTCTGAGCCAGCCGTCCGGGGCGACGACGTGGCTCCACAATCCTGATAGCGCGCGGGGTTTCAGACGGGGCGTGAAGCTCCTGCTGGCCGCCGTGGCCACCCTCCTGCTCATCGCCTCGCTGGCCGGCTGCGCCGACCGGTCGACCGACCCGGCCACCGGCAACGACCCGGCCTGCACCACCGGCGCCACCGACGGTGCGGACTGCACGGCTGCCATCATGGCGCCCAAGGTCGACGCCCGCAAGACCCTCGACGACCTGCGCGACTTCAGCGAGTCCTTCCCGTACCGCCAAAGCGGCACGCCCACCCACCTGGCCTCGCGCGACGACCTGGCCGGCCGGCTGGAGGCCGCGGGCCTCGAGGTCGTCCGTGACTCCTTCCCGTCAGCAGGGACGTCGACGGCGGGCGGCCCCGAGCCGGAGTTCGAGGGCGAGAACATCCTCGGGTTCAAGTGGGGCACCGACCGCTCGCACTGGATCGTCGTCGGCGCCCACTACGACATCACCGAAGGCGCCGTGTACGGCACCTACGACGACGGCTCCGGCACCGCGATGGTCTTCGAGCTGGCGGCGGCCTTCGCCGACGTCCAGACCGAGCGCACCCTGGTGTTCGCCGAGTTCGACCAGGAAGAGATGGGCCTCGTCGGCTCGCGCGCCTTCATCGAGCACGTGCTCGACGGCGAGTTCACGCACAACGGCACCATCGACGGCATGGTGGACCTGGACATGATCGGCATCACCTGGCCGCACCCCGCCGACATCATCGTGTGGGAGAACTCGGCCGCCCTCACCGCCAAGGTGCAGGAGCTCGCGGCGGCCGTGGGGGTCCCGTCCGACCACCTGCAGTTCCGCAAGTCCTTCGGCGGCTCGTCCGACGGCGCGGCCTTCATCGATGCCGGCATCGCCACCGCCTACTTCTGGAGCGACTGGGACGAGTACTACCTGCCCGACGGCTCGATGATGCCGGACACGCCGCTGCCCTATGTCGGTCCCTACCCGTGGTGGCACAAGCTCGACACGTACGAGACCATGGTGGTCTCCGCCGGCGATGAGGCGACTTTGCAGGCCGGCTTCCAGACGACCTTGGACATCGTGAGCCCGCTCCTGTTCCACATGGCGAGCCCGGCGTTCGTGCCGGACCCCGAAGAACCGGAGACGTAGGGTTCTAGAGCCGACCGCGCGCTGGTCTTGTGCCGATGGCGCTCGACCTCAGCGCGGGCAGCCTCGTCCGGTCAGGATCGTACGTCGTCCTGGCCGTCCTTGGTGCGCTGTTGATTGCGCGGAGCCGGCACGGCCGCTGGAACCGGCCCATCGGCCTGGCTTTCGTCCTGGCCGGGGCCAGTGGGATCCTGTACAACCTCATCGGCGGCAATGACATTGCGGCCCAGCGCGACGACCCCGCGCTGCCGATGTTCCTGGGGCTTTCGTCCGCGTTCTCCTTGGTCGGGTTGGTCTGCTGGGCGGTCATCGGCCGCGAATTGGCCGCCACTGCGCCGCGGCGTCCACGCACGGCCATCCTGGCGATCGCCGCCGCCGCTTGCCTGCTCGACCTCATCGCGATCCCGCTCAGCCCCGAGTGGCACCACCTGTCGGATCCGGCCGTCCTGGCCCGCTCGATCGATGGCAGCATGTACGGGCTTCTCGTCCCCGTCATCCTGGCCGTCCTCGGACTGGCCGCGGAAGCCGTCCGCCGTGGCGACCGATTGGCGCCCGCCCTGTGGTTCCTCGCCTTTCCTGCGGTCATCGAGGTGGGCATCTACATGGGCCAAGTGCCCGAATTCCTGCTTGTGGCCGGGAGCGGTTCGGCGCTCCAGCTCGACATCCTTCTTGGCTACGCCCTGACCGCGATCGCCGTGGTCTGGACACTGCGCGCCACCGGGACGCGCCACGGTTGGACAGCCGTCGCGGTGACGGGTTCGCTGCTGGGCACGCCGCTCCTCGTGGCCCTGCTCGTCCTGGCCCGCGTCCCGGTCGAGTCGAGCGGGGCCGCAGGCGTCCTGCTGCTGGCCGCCGACCTTGCGGCGCTCTACGGGATCCTGCGCTTCGACCTCATCGGACGCCGGCAAGGCACGCCGATCCTCGGCAAGACCGCCCTTGCCTCGGTGGCCCTGGCCGGGCTGTTCATCACGGCGCAGGTCTTGCAGAATGTCCTGGGCGCCCGCCTGGGCCTCCTCTGGGGCGGCGTGGTCGCTGGCGCGGTCGTCTTCGCCGCGTCTCCCCTCCAGAAGGCCGCCGAACGCTTGGTGGAGCGCAGGGACTCGCCAACGGGCGTCGCGGCAGCCGTCCGCTACCGCCGTCAGGTCGAGCTCGCGTGGGCCGATGGCCGCATCGGCACGAAGGAGCGCCTGATGCTGGCGGAGGCGCGCGAGTCGCTCGGTCTCGACCCCGCCGTGGCGCACGCCATCGAGGACGAGTTCGCCGCGGCGTCGCATGCCGGGGACAAGCGCAAGCGCACGGCCTGAGCGACCCGCAACCCCTTTAGTGGGACATCGGCGTCGCCGTCCGAATGGGCGGGCCCATCCAGTTCAAGGCGAACCTCCGGTTGTTCGAGGCCATCACCATCATCGTCGGCTCGATGATCGGCTCAGGCATCCTGCGCCTGCCCGGCAACATGGCCAACACCCTGCATTCGCCGGGCCTGGTCATCCTCGCCTGGGTCGCCGGCGCGTTCCTGACGGTGATGGGGGTCCTGACGTTCGCGGAGATGGCCGGCATGTTCCCGCGCGCCGGCGGCCAGTACCACTT